>SCQZ01000064.1 GCA_004299665.1 Jatrophihabitans sp. | reverse complement strand
CCGGCAGCACCCGCGGCAGGTCCGCGGCGGCGCCGTGGGGGAACAGCGCCACGAGCACGAGCACCAGGCCGCCGATCCACACGGCCATCGCCGACAGGTGCGCCGCGTCGAGCGTCAGCGACAGCCAGCGCGGATCGGTGGTGTTCGCGTGGCCGACGAAGGAGAAGGTGAGCGCGATCCCCGCCAGTACCGGCAGGACGGCGAACCGGTACGGGCCGCGCCGGCCGGACAGCACCAGGCCGGTCAGCGGCGCCGCCACGCCCAGCAGTACCAGCCGGGCGCTGGAGGCCTGCCCGTAGGCGGTGTGCAGGGTGCCGTCGAGCAGGGAGGCGTCCGCGACCGAGGCGAGGCCCCTGCCGGCGGCGTAGGGCCCCTGCACCACCACCTCCAGGACGGTGCCGAGCACGGCCAGCGACCACCCCCACCACACCGTGCGCCGCACCCTCGGCACCGCGGCGCCGCCGGGCCAGACCGTCAGCGGCAGCCACAGCGCCGCCAGCAGCGCGACCCCGGCGTAGGACAGCCAGCGCAGCGCGTCGAAGGCGGTGCTCGTGACCGGGTCGGTGGCCGAGGCGGGGGCACTCGACGGCAGGACCAGCGCGCCGTTGCCGACGACGAACCGAACGATCCCGGTGACCGGGTGCGAGTCGGCCGAGACGACCCGGAAGCTCTCGATGTAGGTGCCGTCGCCCAGCCCGGCCCGCAGCCGGACGGCGACCACCGCCCGGTTCCCCGCGGGGTGGAACGCCTCGCCGGCCTCCACCCGCCGGCCGGCGCCGTCGGTGACGTGCAGGTACCCGAGTCCCCCGAGCGTGACGGGTTCGTCGAAGGTGACCTGCACCTGGGCGGGCACGGACTTCAGGCGGGCGCCGTCGGCCGGGTCGCTGGACACCACGGTGGCGTGCGCCTGCGCGGCGGCCGCGAAGGCCAGCCCGGCCCCGAACAGGGCGACCAGCAGCGCGAGCAGCCCGAGCGCCCGCCGCGCCGCATGCCGCCGCGGCCTCACCCCGCGCGCTGGTCGCCGCGCGTCCACAGCACGGCGCCGAGCAGCAGCAGTGTGCACACGTGTACACCGGTGCACCACAGGCAGATCGCGTCGACGCGGAACAGTTCCACCCACACCAGGTACAGCGCGACCAGGACCCCGAGGACCGCGCCCGCGACGCGCACCAGGTCCAGCGCCGGCACCCGCCACGCCCACGGCGTGCACAGCGCCGTCATCACGACGAAGTACGCCAGCCCGAGGACCGCGACCGGGACCGGACCCACGTGCGACCACGAACTGGTGGTCACCTTCTGGCAGTTGATCGCCGCCGACTCGGGGCAGGCGAGGGTGAGGGAGGAGGTGAAGTGCTCGACCGTCAGGTAGGTGGAGATCGCCAGCCCGAGGGCTGCGATGACCAGGGAGGCGACGCCGCGTGCCGGCGCCCGCACCGCCGCCGTGGACATCACCCGAGCGCCGCGGCGGCCGCGGTCACGCCGGCCGAGCCGCACACCGACGCGGGCTTGTCCGCGGTGAGCTTGCATAGCGCCGCGGTGATCACGTTCGCGGTGCCGTCGACGGCCTTCGCGATCGGAGAGGACGGGTCCGAGAGCGCCGCGGCGATCTCGGCGTGGGTCTTGCCCGCCAGCACCGCGGGATCGTAGGAGGCCCCGTTGATCAGGTAGTGGCCGCCGATGTCGACGAACGGGATGCTGCCGTTCGGGTTGAGCGCCTTGACGATCGCGGACTCCTTCGAGGTGAGCGCGTCCAGCGGCGCGTACTGGCCGTTCACGACCTGGTTGCTCAGCGTCTCGACGCCGTTGAAGGCCAGGTACTGGCTGGCGTAGCTCGATCCGTGGAAGCTCAGCGTCGCGGTGTTGGCGAACACGTCCGAGGGGGACGACGCGGTCTGCCCGAGGCCGGTGAAGGTGCCGAACCGCGACAGCGCCACGACCATCGCCCATCGTTCCGCCGCGCAGTAGGGGCAGTACTCGGCGCCGACGTACAGCACCCACGGCTTGCCGTCCGCGGTGATCTTCTCGGCGGTGATCGGCCGCGGCGGGGTCTGGACCGCGCCCTTGCCGATCGCGTCGAGGGTCGCCGCCGGCACGTTGGTCACGTCGGCGATCACCGCGTCCGCCGCCGGCGCCGCGCTCTGCCCCGACTTGGGCGAGTTGGAACCGCCCGCGACCTTGACGACGACGAGGACGGCCACCACCACGAGGACGACGAGGACGGGCACGAGCACCACCAGCAGCCGCTGGTTGCGTTTGCCCCGCGCCGCCGCCAGGGCCCGCTGGGCCGCGATCCGCTGCTGCGTGGCCCGCTGTTCCTGCACGGACGGGCGCTTGGGTCGCTTGGACATGTCGTGCCGGTTGCCTGTCGCCACGGCTCGATTCTGCCAACCGCCGGATCCGCGGCGTCCGGATGCTCAGCCCCCGCACGGCCGCGGCGGGGGCACGGTCAGAATCGGATGACCTCGAAGGCGACGGCGAACGTGGTCCCCAGCCGCGTACCGGTGGCGCGGCCGATCGACTCCAGGAACTCCCGGGGCTCGGCCATCGGGTGCCCGCCGAGGCCGCGCAGGTACTCGGCGTGGGCCTCGAGCGAGGCGACGCCGCGGTCGAAGGTCGCGGTGGTGTCGACCCCCGAGGTGGCGAGTTCGCCGCCGATGACCAGCACCGTGCTCGCCTGCCAGGGTTCGAGGCCGTCCTCGAGCAGATCACGGAACACCCAGCGGTTCGCGGCGTCCCGCACCCCGTCGAGGACCGAGCGGCCCAGCGCGATGTGGTCGGCCTGGTTGAGCATCCCCGGACCCCACGTGTCGTGGTAGTTGCCGGTGATCACGACGTCGGGGCGGTGGCGGCGCACGGCCCGGGCGACGTCGCGCCGCAACGCGAGACCGTAGGTGAGCATGCCGTCGGGGTGCCCCAGGAACTCGACGGTGTCGACGCCGACGATGCCCGCCGACTCGCGCTGCTCCTGCTCGCGCAGCGGGCCGCACCGTTCCGGTTCGATGCCGTCGATCCCGGCCTCGCCGCTGGTGGCCAGGCAGTAGCTGACCTGCTTGCCCTGTGCGGTCCAGCGCGCGATCGCGGCGGCGCCGCCGTACTCCAGGTCGTCCGGGTGCGCGACGATCGCGAGCGCGCGGGACCAGTCCTCGGCGACTGGCTCCAGTGGTGCGGTCATGATCGCTCCTGTCCCGGGGTGGCGGTGGTCACGGTGTCACTGTAGGTAG
>SCQZ01000063.1 GCA_004299665.1 Jatrophihabitans sp. | reverse complement strand
GCGGCGCTGGGCGCGCAACTGGTCCGCCGGGGCGCCCCGGCATCGCGGCTGGACCTGCCGGCCGACTCCGCGCTGCCGATCACGGATGTGCTGATCTGAGGTTGCACCGGCCCGCGGCAGCGGCGAGGCTGCAACCGTGCCGAAGATTCCCGACCCGGTCCGCACGGCCCGGCGTATCGCCGCGACCGCCCGCAACACCGCGGAGGTCGTGCGCTTCGGAGGTCTGCGGATGGCCGACGACTCGTCCGGGTACGCGGTGGAGGCGGAGGGCCGGAACTACCGGCTGCGCCGTTATTTCCCGCAGGACCTGCCTCCCGCCGGGTCGAGGCGGGCGGCGCCGGCCGCCCTGCTGATCCCGCCGCTGATGATGTCCACCGAGGTGTGGGACGTCTCGCCGGACACGTCGGCCGTCGCCGCGCTCCACCGCAACGGCGTGGACGCCTGGGTGATCGACTTCGGCGATCCCGGATCCGAGCCGGGTGGTCTGGCGCGCACGCTGACCGACCACGTGCTCGCCTGCAGCGACGCCGTCGACCACATCGCCGCGGCCACCGGCCGTGACGTGGTCGTGATCGGCTACTCGCAGGGCGGCATGTTCGCCTACCAGACGGCCGCGTACCGGCGCTGCAAGGGCATCGACTCGCTCGTCACCTTCGGCTCGCCGGTCGACACGACCGCACCGCTGCCGATCCCCGTCTCGCCCGAGGTGGCGCGCCGGCTCGCCCGGACCCTGCTCGACAGCGGCGTGCTGCACCGGCTGTCGCTGCCGCGATGGGCCGTCAACACCGGCTTCAAGCTGCTCTCGCCGGCACGCACCGTGCAGGACCGGGCCCGCTTCCTGCTGGCACTGCACGACCGCGACGCGCTGCTGCCGCGGGAGCGGCAGCGCCGATTCCTCGCCTCGGAGGGGTGGACGGCCTACTCCGGGCCGGCCATCGCCGAACTGCTCGAGCAGTTCGTGACCCACAACCGCATGCTCGAGGGCGGCTTCGTCATCGACGACCGGCTGGTCACCCTCGCCGACATCGACGTCCCGATCCTCATCGGCGTCGGGCTGTCCGACACGATCGGCCACCCGGACGCCGTGCGGGCGATCCGCCGGGCCGCCCCCCGCGCCGACGTCTACGAACTGACGCTGCGGGGCGGGCACTTCGGCCTGGTGGTGGGCAGCAACGCCAGCCGGGTCACGTGGCCGGCCGTCGCGGCGTGGATCGACTGGCGCGAGGGGAGCGCGCAGCTTCCGGCCTCGATCGTCCCGGCCGAACTGGTCGACGCGCTGCCGTCGGTGAACGCCGGTGCGGCCGCGGCGGCGCTGGCGCAGGCGACCGACCTCGGCGTAGGGGTGGGCAAGCTGGTCGCCGACCTCGCCCGCGGCGCGGTCGCGGCTGCCCGGGGCCTGGTGACCGAGGCGCCGACCCAGCTGACGCGGCTGGCCCGGCTGGAACAACTGCAGCCCACCACCCGCATCTCGCTCGGGCTGCTGCTCGACGAGCAGGCCCGCCGCTCGCCCGAGGACGTCCTGTACCTGTTCGGCGACCGCGCCTACCGGCAGGAGCAGGTCAAGCATCGCATCGACAGCGTCGTCAAGGGCCTGGTCAGCGTGGGCGTCCACCACGGCGACCGCGTGGGCGTGCTGATGCGCACCCGGCCCTCCGCGTTCAGCGTCGTCGCGGCGCTGAGCCGGCTCGGGGCGACCGCCGTCCTGCTGCGCCCGGACGGGGACGTCGCTCGCGAGGCGGGGCTCGGACGGGTCGTGCGCATCGTGTCCGACCCCGACAACGTGGGGCACGCCGCCGCGGTCGCCGACATCGACTGGTGCGTGCTCGGCGCGGCGAACGACGAGCGCGCCCTGCCCGACGGCGTGGTCGACATGGAGCGCATCGACATCGAGCAGGTCGAACTGCCCGGGTGGTACCGCGCCAACCCGCAGCGTGCCGCCGACGTCGCGTTCGTGCTGTTCAACGGCGAGGGCCGCGACACCCGGGCCATGCAGATCACCAACCGCCGCTGGGCGCTGTCGGCTTTGGGCACCGCCACCGCCGCCTCGCTGCGCCCGGGCGACACCGTCTACAGCGTCACCCCGATCCACCACAGCTCGGCGCTGCTGATGAGCGTGGGCGGCGCGGTGGCAGGCGGCGCGCGTTTCGCCATGGCCGAGACGGACGACCCGCAGACCTTCTGGGAGGAGGTGCGCCGCTACGGCGCCTCGCACGTCTCCTACACCTGGACGTCGCTGCGGGGGATCACGAACGCGGCGCCGAGCCCCGCCGAGCGCCACCACCCGATCCGCATGTTCATGGGATCGGGCATGCCGCGCAACCTGTGGCGCCGCGTCTCCGAACGCTTCCCGACGGCGCGGGTCCTGGAGTTCTACGCCTCCGCGGAGGGGGAGGTGATCCTGGCCAACCTCACCGGCTCCAAGCCCGGGTCAATGGGCCGGCCGGTGCCCGGCACCGCCGAGGTCCGGGTCGCCCGGTACGACCTGCAGGACCGGCGGTTGCGGCTCGGCGAGGACGGGCTGGCCGCCGAGGCCGAGCCCGACGAGGTCGGGCTGCTGCTGGCGCGGGTCGACCCGGCCGACCCCACGGCCGTCCTGCCGCTGCGGGGGGTTTTCGAGCCCGGGGACGCGTGGCGCTCCACCGGTGACCTGTTCCTGCGCGACGAGCAGGGCGACCTGTGGCTGGCCGGTGCCGTGACCGAGGCCGTCCCGACCGCGCGGGGGATCGCGCTGCCTTCCGGTACCCGGTACTGCCTCGGGTCGATCCCCGCGGTGGATCTGGTGATCGCCTACGGGGTGCCCGATCCCGCGGCCGAGGGCAGCGAGTTGCTCGTCGGCGCGGTCACGCTGCGCCCGGAGTCGGCCCTGAGCACCGTCGAACTGGACCGGGCCTTCGAGCGCATGCCGTCCTCGCAGCTGCCGGACTACGTCCAGGTCGTGACCTCGATTCCGGTCACCACCTGGCACCGGCCGCTGTGGCGCACGCTGCAGGCCAAGGGCATCCCGCACCCCGGCCGCGGCCGGACCGTCTTCCGGCTGGGTACGGACCGGGCCCGCTACGAGGAGCTGGCCTGACCCCACGTTGAATCGCTGGCACTCTCCGAGCTAGAGTGCTAGCGAGGGACGGTTGGCACCCGCGACGACAACCGGACCTGCTCAATCGGCAGAGAAACCCGAGAAGGGGAGATCCACTGTGACCGCCACCAAGGTCAGCATCAAGCCGCTCGAGGACCGGATCGTCGTGCAGGCCAATGAGGCCGAGACGACCACCGCCTCGGGCATCGTGATCCCGGACACCGCCAAGGAGAAGCCGCAGGAGGGCACCGTCCTCGCTGTGGGACCGGGGCGTATCGACGACAACGGCAACCGCGTGCCGCTCGACGTCGCCGTCGGCGACGTCGTCCTGTACAGCAAGTACGGGGGCACCGAGGTC
>SCQZ01000062.1 GCA_004299665.1 Jatrophihabitans sp. | reverse complement strand
GGGGTCGAGTTGATCACCGAGGTGGTGCGCCGACTGGACGAGCAGTCGTGGCGCGTGCTCAACGTCGCCGTGCAATTGATCGGGAACACGCCGAAGCTCGCCCCGCGGCGGGCGGACGCGCAGGCGCTGCTGTCCGACGCGGTGGGGGCGGCGGTGTCGCTCGCGGCGACGACGACCGACGGCCTGGGCCTGACCGGCCGCGGCGAGGGCCGGGCCGCGATCGCGACCGCGCTACTGTCCCGCGGCTAGTGCCCGGTCGAGGTCCGCCCACAGGTCCTCGACGTGCTCGATGCCGACCGACAGGCGCATCAGCGTCGGCGGCGTGCCTCGCTCGGCGTCCAGCGCGTGCCGGGCCCGGCGTTCGATCAGCGACTCAACGCCACCCAGGCTGGTGGCGTGGGTGATCAGCCGCAGCGACTCGCACAGCCGTTCGGCGTCCGCCGCGGTGCCGGCGATCTCGAAGGCGATCATCGCCCCGAAGCCGTCGAGGGTGCGCCGCGCCACGGCGTGACCGGGGTCGTCCGGCAGTCCCGGGTAGCGCACGCGGGTCACCCGCGGGTCCGCGGCCAGCCGCCGTGCCAGTTCGCCGGCACTGGCCTGCGCGCGCTCGAAGCGCACGGCCAGCGTCCGCACGCCGCGCAGCGCCAGGTAGCACTCGAGCGCCCCGGGGACCGCGCCGGTCATCGCCCGCCGTTCGCGCAACTCCCGCGCCCGCTGCTGCGATCCGGTGACCAGCACCCCCATCAGCAGGTCGGAGTGACCGCCGAGGTACTTGGTCGCCGAGTGCAGCGTCACGTCCGCCCCGTGCTCGAGCGGCCGGAAGCCCAGCGGCGTGGAGAAGGTGGCGTCGACGACGGTGACGACGGACCGCTCGCGTGCCGCGGCGACCAGGCGCGGCACGTCCACCACGCCCAGCAGCGGGTTGGTCACCGTCTCCAGCCACAGCAGGTCCGCGCCGTCGAGGGCGGCGACCACCGCGTCGGGATCGGTGATGTCCACCTCGCGCAGCGCCATGCGGCCGAGGCGCTGTTGCTCGCCGAAGTTCGCCAGCGTCCCGGAGTACGCGGCGGTGGGCACCACCGCGACCGTCCCCACCGGCAACGCCTCGCTGATCGCGCTCACGGCCGCCATGCCGCTGGCGAAGGCGATCGCCTCGCCGCCGTCGAGCACGCCCACCGCCTGCTCGAACGAGCCGATCGTGTCACTGCCGTCGTGGCGCGTGTAGATCGCCCCCGATCCGTGGTGCAGCGGTGCGGCCAGCACGATCGGCGTGTTCAGCGGCCCGCCCCCCGCGCGCGGCGGCCGGCCCGCGGCGACGACGAGAGATTGCGGACGTAGGGGAAGATCGGCCACGATCGTGACGTTATCCCTAGACGTGAGAACACCACTACCGGCCAAGGCCAAGGAACTACTCGATCAAGCCACGTTCGTGACGGTCGCCACCACGAACGCGGACGGCAGCCCGCAGACATCGATACTCTGGGCGACCTACGACGGCGACGACATCCTGCTCTCGACGGTCGAGGGCAGGACCAAGCCCCGCAACTGGCGCCGCGACCCCCGCACGAGCGTGATCGTCTTCGACCCGGACGACCCGTACTCGTACGTCGAGGCGCGCGGCACGGTCGAACTGACGACCGACGGCGGCCCCGAACTGATCCAGACCCTCTCGCGCAAGTACACCGGCAGGCCGTACAAGAACGACGCGCCGGGGGCCGTGCGGCTCGTGGCGCGACTGCGCCCGGAGCACGTCGTCACCCACTGATCCGTACGATGGCGCGGTGGCGCTGCACCTGTACGACACCGCGACCCGGTCGCGGCGGGAGTTCGTCCCGCTGCGCGACGGCCAGGTGTCGATCTACCTGTGCGGCGCGACCGTACAGGCGCCACCGCACCTCGGGCACGTGCGCAGCGGCGTGAACTTCGACATCCTGCGGCGCTGGCTGGAGCACAGCGGGTACCGGGTGACGTTCGTGCGCAACGTCACGGACATCGACGACAAGATCCTCGCGAAGTCGGCGGAGGCCGCCGTCGCGTGGTGGGCCTGGGCGGCACGCAACGAGCGGGCCTTCACCGCCGCCTACGACCTGCTCGGCTGCCTGCCGCCGACCTACGAGCCGCGGGCCACCGGCCACGTGCCGGAAATGATCGAGCTGATGCGGCGGCTGGTCGACCGCGACCACGCCTATGCCGTCGACGGCGACGTCTACTTCGACGTGCGCTCCTTCCCCGCGTACGGCGCACTGTCCGGGCAGCGGCCGGACGCGATGCAGCCGGCGGGTGACAGCGCGGGCGAGGCCCGCAAGCGCGATCCCCGCGACTTCGCGCTGTGGAAGCGGCACAAGGACGGCGAGCCGGCCACCGCGTCGTGGTGGACGCCGTGGGGGCGCGGACGGCCGGGCTGGCACCTGGAGTGCTCGGCGATGGCCACCAAGTACCTCGGCTCGGCCTTCGACATCCACGGCGGCGGGCTGGACCTGGTCTTCCCGCACCACGAGAACGAGCTCGCCCAGTCTGCGGCGGCCGGTGACGGGTTCGCGCGCTTCTGGCTGCACAACGCGTGGCTGACCGTCGGCGGCGAGAAGATGTCCAAGTCGCTGGGCAACTCGCTGCTGGTGAGCGAACTGGCGCAGCGCTGGCGACCGGTCGAGCTGCGGTACTACCTCGGCGCCGCGCACTACCGCTCGCACGTCGAATTCTCCGAGGCCGCGCTGGACGAGGCGGCAGCCGCCTACCGTCGCATCGAGAACTTCGTCCAGCGTGCGGGTGAGACGGTCGGGGAGGTCACGCCGGGCCCTGTCTGCGCCGACTTCACCGCGGCGATGGACGACGACCTGGGGGTTCCCGCCGCGCTGGCCGCGATCCACGCGACGGTCGGCGAGGGTAACTCGGCCCTGACCGGCGCCGACCTCGACGCGGTGCGGGCGGCGCTGGCCCGCGTGCTGACGATGACCTCGGTGCTGGGGATCAGTCCGCCGGACTGGCGCGGGACGGACTCCTCGGACCTCGGCCCCGTCGTCGACGCCCTGGTGGGCGTCGCGCTGGAGCAGCGCGCGGCGGCGCGGGCACGCAAGGACTTCGCGGCGGCCGACGCCATCCGCGATCGACTGGCCACCGCGGGCGTCGCGGTCGAGGACACCCCGGCCGGTCCCCGGTGGACCCTCAAGGACGGCGAGTAGATGGCCGGCAACTCCAAGCGTCAGGGCGCCGTCCGCAAGTCCAAGAAGGGCCCGCTCGTGGGCTCCGGCGGCCAGAGCAGGCGGGCGTTGCAGGGCAAGGGGCCCACGCCGCGCGCGGAAGAACGCAAGGGCCATCCGGCGTCGCGGCGCG
>SCQZ01000061.1 GCA_004299665.1 Jatrophihabitans sp. | reverse complement strand
CCGAAGAACACGAGGTTCAGCGGGACGGTCACTCCCAGCGCCGCTGCGACCCACCGCAGCACGCCGGGCAGCGCCACAGTCGCGAGCACGAGGACGGAGACGACGATCCACAACGCGGCGTACTTCTCACGGAGCCGGCGGCGCCGCAGCAGCTCGACCATGAAGCCGAGGATCAGGACGGCGCCAAGCACTGCGACCACGTAGCCACTCACGCCGCGGCCCCCGCAGCGGGCACCGGGACGCGGCGGCGCGTGAGGGCGATGAGGAGCGCGAGAAATGCCCGCATGAGGTATACGGCCGACTTCCACGGGCCGTGCGACGGCTGCCCGGCCGCGCGCTGCCGCATCGTCACGCCGATCTGCGTCACCCGGAGCCCTGCGCGCGCCGCGATCACCAGCGACTCCACGGTGTCGCCGAGGTACTCCGCCGGGTAGTGGACCGCGAACAGCCGCACCGCCCGTGGACCGGAGGCCTTGAAGCCCGACGTCGTGTCCGTCAGCTGGGCGCGAGCCACCCGGCTGAGGGTCGCGGCCAGGAGCCGCATGGCCCACCAGCGTGGTCCGCGCACGCGGTAACCTGCCTGGTCGGCGAAGCGCGCCCCGATGACGATGTCCGCGTCGCCCAGCTCCGCCACGAGCCGGGAAACGTCTCTCGGGTCGTGCTGCCCGTCGGCATCCACCTGGACGACGACATCGAAGCCGTGGAGGAGGGCGAACCGGAACCCGGCACGCATCGCACCGCCGACGCCGAGGTTGAAGGGCAGGTCGAGCACGTCGACGCCGGCGGCGCGCGCCACCGCACTCGTGGTGTCCGACGAACCGTCGTTGACCACGACGACACCCGCGCCCGGGAGGGCGGCGACGATCTCGGCCAGCACGGCCGGCAGGGCTGCCGCCTCGTTCCATGCCGGGACCACCACGAGGACGCGGGGCGCGGGCACGAGCACGTCGACAGGCTACCGGCACGGCAGCACCCCGGGACGCGCCTCGGCCGCGACCGTCGCCGGGGCTGCAGCCCTACACTTGCCCGGGTTCGGCTGCGACGAGGGCGCCGGCCGTGAGGAGTCCTGTCGTCCATGGGTGCCAGCCCGCCGTCCCCGCGCACGCGGGTCGCCGCCCGCTGGGTGAGCCTCGGGCTTGCCCTCTTCGCGCTGCAGGCGATCTGGTCCGCGTCCATCCCGCTCATGGCCTCGCCCGACGAGCCGTCGCACGTGGTGCGGGCGGCCGCCGTCGCGCACGGCCAGTGGTCCGGCACGCTCGGCGCGGCGCCGGCCGACGCTTCGACGCCCGGCACGGCGACGACCGTGCAGCTGCCTGCCGACTACGCGCAGGCGGTGGCACTCCCGAACTGCTTCGCCTTCCGGTCCGACCAGCCGGCCTCGTGCCAGCAGCCGGTCGCGCCGGCGAACGGCGCCACGGCGCCGGTCCAGACGTTCGCCGGTCAGTACCCGCCGCTGTACTACGCGCTCGTCGGCTGGCCGTCCCGCTTCCTGGCGGTGGAGCCCGCCATCTACGCGATGCGCCTCGTCTCGGCCGCCCTGGCCTCGGCGCTGCTCGTGTGGGG
>SCQZ01000008.1 GCA_004299665.1 Jatrophihabitans sp. | reverse complement strand
GCGGACCGCGGCGAGCACACCGGCGAGTGAATCACTCATACAGACGATTCTAGAGACCGGGTCCGACACTATTGCGTGTCTCGGGACATTGCTGACACGGCTTGTCTCACGACATCGCTGATAGCAGCGTGCCGTTCGTCGAGCGGTGGGTGGGCCTTGGCGGCTGAGTCCATGTCCGGGTCCATGCCCGGGTCCATGCCCGGTCGGTCCGACTGCCGCCGTCGCCTGCCGGTGCAGGCGCGCGGGTTCAGCCCGGGTAGACGTTCGCCGGGGAGGGCGATTCGACGGCACCGCGGTGACCGCCGCCGCGAGGCGCCGCGACGGACGGCTCGACGAGCAACCACACCCGCAGCGCACCGAGCCAGACCAGGCACGCACCGAGCATGTGGACCACCACCAGCAGCGGGGGCAGGCCGAGGAAGTACTGCGTCCAACCGATCCCGCCCTGCACCCACTCGAGCGCGAACAGCACGACGGCCGCACGCGCCAGCGCCCGCTGGCGCAGCGCGTATGCCAGCAGGATCACGCCCAGGGTCAGGCCGATCAGCGCGGTCACCGAGTCGGCGTGCAGTTGGCTCGCCGCGCGCGGCGACAGGTGGATGCGGTGCAGGGTGCCCTTGTCGAGGTCCCCGGCGTGCGGGCCGCTGCCGGTGGTCACCGTCCCCAGCACGAGCACCAGCGCGCCGAGTGCGACCAGCGCGCGGCTCGCCCATCGCGCCGCGGCGGGTACCGACGCCGAACCCTCGCCGCGCAGGCGGTGCACGAGCACGGCGTAGACCGCGATCACACCCATCGAGAGCAGGAAGTGGCACGCGACCGCGTACGGGTTCAGGTGGGTCAGGACCGTGACCCCGCCCAGCACCGCCTGTGCCGGGATGGCCAGGAAGCCGGCCACCGCGAGGGTCCGCTCGCGGCGCTGGCGCCAGGCCGCGACGAGTACCAGGACGGCGAACAGCCCGACGACGAACGTGATCTGGCGGTTCGAGAACTCGATGATCCCGTGGAAGGAGTAGGCCTTGGTCGGCGTCAGCGACGCGGCGGTGCACTTGGGCCAGGTGGGGCACCCCAGGCCGGAGTTGGTCAGGCGAACGGCGCCGCCGCTGACGACGATGACGACGTTGGAGACCAGTGCCGCCACGGCCAGGCCGCGCAGCCAGGCCGGCGACCGCGTCCACGACAACCAGCGCCCGCCACCCACCGGGGCGGCCGCGGGCGTCGGCGCGATGCCGGTGGTCACTCCCACCGGAACCACCTCGCCGCGGCGGGGAGCGCGACCAGGCACCAGGCCACGAGCGTGAGCAGGTCGTGCAGCGGTATGTCGCCGCCGTCCTCGAGTACGCGGTGCAGCCCGTGGGACAACGCCGCGGACGGCAGGTACTGCAGCACGTCCGCGACGGCGCTCGGGTACTTCGACAGCGGGATCGCGATGCCCCCCGCGAACAGCAGGACCAGCCAGATCAGGTTCGCCGCCGCCAGCGTCACCTCGGCGCGGGCGGTGCCGGCCAGCAGCAGGCCGAGGCCGCCGAAGGCCAGCGTTCCCAGCACGACGAGCACCACCACGAGCAGCGCGTTGCCGTGCGGGTGCCACGCCAGCGCAAGGCCGAAGGCGCAGATGAGCGCGACCTGGACGAGTTCGAGCAGCAGCACCGAGAGGGTCTTGCCGCCCACCAGTACCGACCGCGGCAGGGCCGTGGCGCCGAGCCGCTTGAGTACGGAGTACTTGCGCTCGAACCCGGTCGCGATCGCCAGGCCGGTGAAGGCGGCGGACATCACGGCGAGCGCGATGATGCTGGGGACGACGAAGTCGATGCGCCGCGGGACGTCGAGCGAGTACAGCACCGGCAGATTGAAGAAGAACAGCAGCAGCACCGGGATGACGAAGCTCAGCGCCACCTGCTCGCCGTTGCGCAGCAGCAGCCTGCTCTCCATGAGGGTCTGCGCGCCGAGCATCTGCCGCCGAGGCGCGGCACCCGGGGCCGGCACGAAGCTGGTGGCACGGCTCACGTCGGGGGAGATCACGCGCGCAACTCGCGTCCCGTGAGCTCCAGGAAGACGTCCTCCAGCGACCGCCGCCCGACCGACAGGTTCTCGGCGAGCACTCCCTGCCCAGCGCACCAGGTCGTGAGCATGGCCAGCAGTTGCGGATCGACGTCTCCGGTGACGAGGTAATGGCCCGGCTCCTGCTCCACGGCGGCCGAGCCCTCCGGCAGGGCCGCGACCAGGGACTCCAGGGGCAGTCCGGCCGGCGCCCGGAACCGGATCTGGCCCTCGGCGCCGGACCGTGTGAGCTCGGCCGGCGGGCCCGAGGCGACGGCGCGGCCGCCGTCCATGACCACGACGGTGTCGGCGAGCTGCTCGGCCTCGTCCAGGAAGTGGGTGGTGAGCACGATGCTCACCCCGTCCGCGCGGAGCTTGCGGATCAGCTCCCAGGTGCCGCGGCGTGCCTGGGGATCCATGCCGGTGGTCGGCTCGTCGAGGAACACCAACTCGGGGCGCCCGACGAGCGCCATCGCGAGGGAGAGCCGTTGCTGCTGACCGCCGGACAGCCGCTTGACGGCGGTGCCGGCGACCTGGTCCAGCCCCACGGTCTGCAGCAGCGCGTCGGGGTCGAGCGGTGTAGCGGCGTAGGAGGCGAACAGCCGCAGCAGTTCCCGGGCGGACGCGGCGTTGTAGCCCCCGACCCCCTCCTGCAGCATGACGCCGACGCGCGGGCGCAGCGCCGGGTCGCGCGGGTCGCACCCGAGCACGCGCGCGGTGCCCCCGTCGGGCCGGCGGAATCCCTCGCAGATCTCGATGGTCGTCGTCTTGCCCGCACCGTTGGGGCCGAGCAGGGCGAGGATCTCGCCGCGCTCGACGGTGAGCGTGAGGCCGTCGACGGCCCGGAGCGCACCGTAGCTCTTGACCAGGTCGCAGATCGCGACGGCAGGCTCGACGGG
>SCQZ01000521.1 GCA_004299665.1 Jatrophihabitans sp. | reverse complement strand
CCGCGATCAGGCCGTCTCGAACGGCCAACCGCCCTCGCCCCGCGCCGGGCCGGGCCGGCGTTGCAGCCCGGCCGCGGTGACCGTGACGGCGGCATCGACGTCGACGCCGGTCTGGTCGGCGAGCAGGTAGAGGCCGAAGGCGAGCTCCCCGAGCCGGGCCGGCCACTCCGGGCCGGGACGGAAGGGCCGGCGGCCGCGGTCGGTCTGGGTCGTCACCGCCGTGCTCAGGGCCCCGAGCAGGGACTGCAGCTCCAGCAGCAGTGTCGGCACGGGCGCGGACAGCCCGGCCGCGTCCGCGCTGCGCGCCACCGCGTCTGACACATCGCTCACGACAGCAGAACCTAACGCGCTCGATAGGCTTTGCCCGAACCGACCCGCCGCCGACACCGAGACAGGAGGCGCGAGCAGCGTGACCGCCGACCGTCCGGGACGGCTGCGCGTGGGCGTCCTCGGCGCCGGCCGCGTGGGCGGCACGCTCGGCGCGGCGCTGGCGCGTGCCGGGCACGACGTGGTGGCCGTCGCGGCGGTCTCCGAACAGTCCAGACGGCGCGCGCAGCGGCTGCTGCCGGGCGCCGCGATCCTGCCCCCGGACGAGGTGGTCGCCGCCGCGGACCTGGTCCTGCTCGCCGTCCCGGACGACGAGTTGCGGGCGCTGGTCGCGGGGCTGGCCGGCGCGGGCGCGTGGCGCAGCGGCCAGATCGCCGCCCACACCTCGGGTGCGCAGGGCATCGCCGTCCTGGATCCGGCGGCGGCGCGCGGCGTGCTCGCCCTCGCCCTGCACCCCGTGATGACCTTCACCGGACGTCCGGAGGATCTCGACCGGCTGGACGGGGTGCCGTTCGGCGTCACCGCGCCGGACGGGGCCCGGCCGGTCGCCGAGTCGCTCGTCGTGGAGATGGGCGGCGAACCGGTATGGGTGCCCGAGACCGCCCGCCCGCTGTACCACGCGGCGCTCTCGGTGGGCTCCAACCACCTCGTCACCGTCGTCAACGACGCGCTGTCCCTGCTGGCGGACGCCGGCATCGGTGACGGACCGCGCCTGCTCGCCCCGCTGCTGTCCGCGTCGCTGGACAACGTCCTGCGGCTGGGTGACGCCGCGCTGACCGGCCCGGTCTCGCGCGGCGACGCCGTGACGGTGGGTGCGCACCTGCGCACGCTGCGCGACGCGTCGCCCGCGGTCGTTCCGGGGTACGTCGCGCTGGCCCGGCGCAGCGCCGAACGCGCCCACGCCGCCGGGCGCCTGGACGACCACCGGTACGCGGCGGTGCTCGACGTGCTGGCCCGGGCGTGATGCGGGTCGTCGCCTCGCGCGCGGAGTTCTTCGCCGCGCGCGAGGACCTCGACGGCCCGGTCGGGCTGGTCCCGACCATGGGGGCGCTGCACGACGGGCACGGCGCGTTGATCGAGGCCGCCCGCGCGGCGAGCGGGTCCGTGGTCGTCACGATCTTCGTCAACCCGCTGCAGTTCGCGCCGCACGAGGACCTGGAACGCTACCCACGCACCCTCGAGGCCGAC
Organism: Jatrophihabitans sp.; assembly: GCA_004299665.1. GTDB lineage: Bacteria > Actinomycetota > Actinomycetes > Mycobacteriales > Jatrophihabitantaceae > FW021-bin43. The sequence continues at coordinate 7,409 of SCQZ01000521.1, read as the reverse complement.
CTGGCCCGCTGCGAGTCGGCCGGGGCGGACCTGGTGTGGGCACCGTCCGTCGCCGACGTCTACCCCGGCGGCCCCGCACGGGTGCGGGTCGAGCCGGGGCCGCTGGGCGAGATCCTCGAGGGCGCCGTGCGCCCCGGGCATTTCGCGGGCGTGCTCACCGTCGTGGCGAAGTTCTTCGGCCTGGTCCGGCCCGCGGTCGGTTTCTTCGGGGAGAAGGACTACCAGCAGTTGACCCTCGTCCGGCAGATGGCGGCCGACCTCGACCTCATGGTCGCCGTCGCCGGGGTGCCCACGGTGCGCGAGCCGGACGGACTGGCGCTGTCGAGCCGCAACCGCTACCTGTCCGGGGACGAGCGGCGACGGGCGACGGCCCTGTCGCGGGCGCTGTTCGCCGGCCGGGCCGCCGCGGCCGACGGGGAGCAGGCGGTGCTCGCCGCCGCCCGGGCGGTCCTGGACGCCGAACCCGGGGTGGTCCGCGACTACCTGGAACTGCGCGCGGCCGACCTCGGGCCGGTGCGCGGCGGCGCGGCGGCGCGGCTGCTGGTCGCGGCCCGCGTGGGGGCGGCCCGGTTGATCGACAACGTGCCGGTGACGTGGTGATCCCGGCGCGCCTCGCCGCTCCCGCTCCCGGCTGGACCGCGCAGACGGACGTCGTCGTCGTCGGCTCGGGGATCGCGGGCCTGACGACCGCGCTGCACGTCGCGCGCCACAGCGCCCTGCGGGTACTGCTGGTCACCAAGGACGTCCTCGCCGCCGGTTCCACCCGCTGGGCGCAGGGCGGTATCGCGGCGGCCCTGGACCCCGGTGACTCCCCGCAGGACCACTTCGCCGACACCGTCGTCGCCGGCGCGGGGGTGTGCGACGACGCCGCGGTGCGGGTGCTGGTCCGCGAGGGGCCGGCGGCCGTGCGGGAGCTGGCGCAGATCGGCGCCCGCTTCGACCGCGGCGCCGACGGCGCGCTGTCGTTGACGCGCGAGGGCGGCCACCACCGCGACCGGATCGTCCACGCCGGCGGCGACGCGACCGGCGCCGAGGTCGAGCGCGCGCTGGTGACCCGCGTGCTCGACGCCTCCACCGTCGAGGTCGTCGAGCACGCCGTCGTCCTCGACCTGATCGTCGGGGCGGACGGCGCCGTGGGCGGCCTGACCCTGCACGTGATGGGCGAGGGCCAGCGCGACGGCGTCGGGGCCGTGCGCGCGCGGGCGGTCGTGCTCGCCACCGGCGGGATCGGCCAGATCTACGAGGCGACGACGAACCCGAGCGTCTCCACCGGCGACGGCGTCGCCGCCGCACTGCGTGCCGGCGCGGTGGTCCGTGACCTGGAGTTCGTCCAGTTCCACCCGACCGTCGCGTGGCTCGGGGCGCGCTCCCACGGGCAGCAGCCGCTGGTGTCCGAGGCGGTGCGCGGCGAGGGGGCGGTGCTGGTCGACGACGCCGGGACGCGCTTCATGGCTGGCCTGCACGAGCTCGCCGACCTGGCACCGCGTGACGTCGTCGCCAAGGCGATCCTGCGCCGCATGCGCGACACCGGGGCCGAGCACGTGTGGCTGGACGCGCGGCACTTCGGCGCGGAGAAGTGGCGGGTGCGGTTCCCGACGATCCTGGCGACACTGCTGTCGCTCGGCATCGACCCGGTGCACGAGTTGATCCCGGTCGTCCCGGCCTGTCACTACGCCAGCGGCGGCATCCGCACCGACCTGTCCGGCGAGTCGTCCCTGCCCGGGCTGTTCGCCTGCGGGGAGAGTGCCTGCACCGGCGTGCACGGCGCGAACCGGCTGGCCTCCAACTCGCTGCTGGAGGGGCTGGTGTTCGGCCGCCGGATCGGCGAGCAACTGGTTGCGCGCTTGCGCGAACCGGTCCCGCCTCGCGACGTCCTGACCGGCGCCGCGACCGGGTGGCTGCTCGACGACGCGCTCCGGCCCGAGTTGCAGCAGGCGATGTCGGCCGGAGCCGGCGTGCTGCGGGACGCGGGGGGTCTCGCCGCGGCGGCCAAGTCCCTGGCCGCCCTGGGTGCGTCACCGGCCGCCGAGCCGCGCACCGAGAACTGGGAGGCGACCAACCTGATGACGGTCGCCGCCGCGCTGGTGTCCACCGCCCGGCTGCGCGAGGAGACGCGGGGATCGCACTGGCGCGACGACTTCCCCGAGCGGGACGACCGGGCCTGGCTCGGTCACCTCGACACCGTGCTCGATCCAGGAGGAGAACTCGCTGTGACATTCATGCCGAAGGTGTCGCACTCATGAACCTCGACCGCGCGGCGTACGCCGACCTCGTCCGGCGGGCGCTGGACGAGGACCTGGGTGCGGCCGGCGACGTGACGACCCTCGCCACCATTCCCGCGACCCTGCTCGGCGCGGCCGATCTCGTGCCCCGCCAGGAGGGTGTCATCGCCGGCCTGCCGGTCGCGGCGCACGTCTTCGAGGTCGTCGGGCAGGGACGGGTCCTGGTCGAGTTCGGCAGCGCGGACGGCGCCCGGGTCGGCCCGGGCGAGGTCGTGGCGACCGTCCGCGGGCCGGTGCGGGACCTGCTCACCGCCGAGCGCACCGCGCTGAACCTGCTGGGGCACCTGTCCGGGATCGCCACCCTGACGCGCCGCTGGGTCGACGCCGTCGCCGGCACCGCAGCGCAGATCCGCGACACCCGCAAGACGACGCCCGGGCTGCGGGCCCTGCAGAAGTACGCCGTGCGGTGCGGCGGCGGTGTCAACCACCGCATGTCGCTGTCGGACGCGGCGCTGGTCAAGGACAACCACGTCGCGGCCGCCGGCGGCGTGGCCGCGGCCTTCGACCTGGTGCGCTCCGCGTACCCGGACCTGCCGCTGGAGGTCGAGGTGGACACGATCGAGCAGGCGCGCGAGGTGATCGACGCCGGGGCCGACCTCGTCCTGCTCGACAACATGGGCCCGGCCGTGATGCGCGAGGTCGTCGCATACGCCGCCGGACGGGCCCGGCTGGAGGCCTCCGGCGGGCTGCGCCTGGAGAATGCGCGCGAGGTCGCCGGGACCGGCGTCGACTACCTCTCGGTCGGGGCGCTGACGCACTCGGCGCCCGTGCTGGACATCGGCATGGACCTCGGCACCGTCCGGGAGGCATGAGCATGCTGCTCGCGATCGACATCGGCAACACCAACACCAACCTCGGCGTCTTCGACGGACAGCGGCTGGAACACTCGTGGCGCATCAAGACCGACGCGCGCGAGACCGCCGACGAGCTCGCCCTCACCTTCCGCGGCCTGCTCCGCGAGCTGCCCGTCACCGGGATCGCCGCCTGCTCGACCGTCCCGGCCGTGCTGCGCGAGCTGCGCACGATGCTCACCGCGTACTACGCCGACGTGCCGACGATCCTCGTCGAACCCGGGGTCCGCACCGGTGTCGGCATCCTCACCGACAACCCCAAGGAGGTGGGGACGGACCGGATCTGCAACACCGTCGCCGCCCACCACCTCGCAGGGGACCGGCCCGCGATCGTCGTCGACTTCGGGACGTCGACCAACTTCGACGTCGTCAGCGCCAACGGCGACTTCCTCGGCGGCGCGCTGGCGCCGGGCATCGAGATCTCCCTCGACGCCCTCGCGGCACGGGCCGCGCAACTGCGCAAGGTGGAGCTGGTCGCCCCGCGCAACCCGATCGGGAAGAACACCGTCGAGTCGCTGCAGTCGGGCATCGTCTACGGCTTCGCCGCCCAGGTCGACGGGCTGACCCGGCGACTGGCGGCGCAACTGGCGCCCGCGGACCCGTCCGGGGTGGAGGTCATCGCGACCGGTGGCCTGGCCCTGCTGGTCATCGACCACTGCGACACCGTCAACCGCCACGAGCCCGACCTCACGCTGCACGGCCTGCGGTTGATCTACGACCGCAACTGAACCGGCCCCGCCGGTGTCTCGCCGCTGGGGGCCCGGGCAGGATGGACGGATGCAACTGCGGATCTTCACCGAGCCGCAGCAGGGTGCCTCGTACGACGACCTGCTGCAGATCGCGCGGGCGACACAGGAGTGTGGTTTCGACGCGTTCTTCCGCTCCGACCACTACCTGTCGATGGGTACCGCGTCGGGCCTGCCCGGCCCCACCGACGCCTGGGTCACCCTCGCCGCGCTGGCGCGCGAGACGTCCCGGATCCGCCTCGGCACGCTCGTCAGCCCGGTCACGTTCCGGCTGCCCGGCCCGCTGGCGATCTCGGTGGCGCAGGTCGACGCGATGAGCGGTGGCCGTGTCGAACTCGGGCTGGGCGCCGGGTGGTACCGCGCCGAGCACGACGCCTACGGGATCTCGTTCCCCGACACCGCGCAGCGCTTCGACCGCTTCGCCGAGCAGGTGGAGATCGTCGACGGCCTGCTGCGCACCCCAGCCGGCGCGACGTACTCGTTCGCCGGCCGGCACTACCGGTTGACCGACTCGCCCGCGTTGCCCAAACCGGTGCAGTCACCCCGCCCGCCGATCATCCTCGGTGGCGGGGCCCGGGCGCGCGGTGCCGCGCTCGCCGCTCGGTTCGCCGACGAGTTCAACGTCGGCTTCGACAAGGCGGGGACCGCCGCCAAGTTCGCACGGGTGCGCGACGCGGCCGCGATCACCGGCCGGTCGCTGGTGTACTCCGCCGCGCAGGTCGTCTGCGTCGGGCGCACGGACGCCGACATCCGCCGGCGTGCCGCCGCGATCGGCCGCGACCCCGCGGAACTGCGCGAGAACGGCGTCGCGGGGACGCCGGACGAGGCGATCGCGACGATCAAGGAGCTCGAGGCGTCGGGCGCCACCCGGCTCTACCTGCAGGTCCTGGACCTGTCCGACCTCGACCACCTCGAGACGATCGCCTCCGAGGTCCTGCCGCACGTGTGACGCGCTCAGAGCCAGCCCCGCTCGTCGGCCACCCGGATCGCCTCGATCCGGTTGCGCACGCCCGTCTTCGCGATCGCCGACGACAGGTAGTTGCGCACCGTCCCCTCGGACAGGAACAGCTTCGCCGCCACGTCGGCGACGGTCGCGCCGCCCCGCGCGGCGACGAGGACGTCGCGCTCGCGCCCGGTGAGCGGGGAGGAGCCGCCGGCCAGCGTCTCGGCCGCGAGCGCCGGGTCCACGACCCGCTCGCCGCGGGCGACCCGCCGCACCGCATCCGCCAGTTGTTCGGCCGGCGCGTCCTTGACGACGAATCCCAGCGCGCCGGACTCCATCGCCCTGCGCAGGTACCCGGTGCGGCCGAACGCCGTCAGCATGATCACCCGGCAGGTCGGCACCTCGTGGGCCAGCGCGGCCGCCGCGGCCAGCCCGTCCACCCCCGGCATCTCGATGTCCAGCAGCGCGACGTCGGGCCGGGCCGCGAGGGCGGCCGCCACCACCTCGTCACCGCGGCCGGCCTGCGCGACCACCTCGAAGTCGTCCTCGAGGTCCAGCAGGGTGGCCAGCGCGGTGCGGATGAGCCTCTGGTCGTCCGCCAGCAGCAGGCGGATCACGGGGCGGCCACCCGGACCGGGCGATCTGCGGGCACGTCGACCCGCACGCGCCAGCCGGCCCCGACGCCGCCGACCCCGACGCCGCCGGCCCGGACCGTGCCGCCGGCCGCGTCCACCCGCTCCCGCAGCCCGATCAGGCCCGTGCCGGCCCCCGGCAGGCCGCCCCTGCCGTCGTCGCGCACCTCGATCCAGCGGCCGCCGACCGCGACGGTGCAGTGCTGGGCGTGCGCGTGCCGCACGACGTTGGTGACGCTCTCGCGCACCACCCAGCCGAACAGCTCGGACAGCTGCGGCGCGACCTCGGCGACCGACGCCGGCAGTTCCGCCTCGACCCCCGAGGCGCGCAGTACCTCGCGCGCGGTCGCGAGCTCACCGGCGAGCGTGACGTCCCGGTGTCCGGCGACGGCCGCTCGCACGTCGGCGAGGGTGCTGCGGGACAGCGCCTCCACCTCCCCGATCTCGGCCGCCGCCCTGCTGTGGTCGCCGCGCTGCGCCAGTCGTCGTGCCAGGCCCGCCTTGACGGTGATGGTCGTGAGCGAGTGGCCGAGCAGGTCGTGCAGGTCGCGGGCGATGCGGGTGCGCTCGTTCTCCGCGGCCAGCCGGGCCACCTCGGCCCGCGCCTCGGCCAGTTCGATGTTCGACTGGATGACCGAGAAGAACCCGTACATCGCCAGCCCGACCAGGACAACGGCCAGCGCGCCGCTCCAGTCCTGCCCGGCGCGCCAGCCACCGAACAGGGCGGGTCCGAACAGCGTGACCAGCCCCATGCCGGCCACCAGCGGCCAGGCCCGCTCGCGCAGGCCCGCGACCGCCAGCACTGCGAGGTAGACGAAGAACACGAACGCGCCGTCCCGGGCGAAGATCGTCTCCACGCCGGTGAGCGCCGCGGCCACGCAGAACAGCAGCCAGAACCGTCCGATCCGCAGCTCCCAGCCGCTGCTGATCGCGCCGAGGTAGCAGGCGCAGAACGCGACGATGATCCCGTAGCCCGCCACGGCGGCGGCTCCGGAGGAGTACCGGTCCACGTCGGCGGCCGTCTGGACGAGGTAGATCAGCCAGATGCCCGGGAACACCCACCGCCGCCAGCCCCCGCCCCAGCTCCCGGTGCGGGACCGGAAGGCGCGCATCGCGGTGCCGCGGTCGTCGGAGCAGCTAATCTCGTCGCCAGCGTAGGGGGAACTCAGGCGCGCTGGGTGTCGCGCCGGTACGCCCACACCGCACCGACGGCGAGCAGCAGCGCCCAGACCGCGATGACGATCCACGCCTCGCCGGTCCACGGCTGCGCGCCCGGGACGGCCGACCTGCCGGCCTGGACCAGCCAGAACGACGGGATGAGCCGCACCAGGTCGTGCATGAATCCGGCGTCCTGGCCGATCGGGAACCAGGAACCGCCGAGCAGGGCGAACAGCGACATGCCCCCGCCCATCGCCGGCCCCATCGCGTCGCCCTTGATGAGGTGGCCGAGCATGACTCCCATCGCCGCGAAGGGGATGAGCGCGACGAGGATCAGGCCCGTCATCTGCAGCCACCGCGACACGGGCATGTGCACGCCCATGCTGATCCCGGCCGCGTAGATCAGCACGATGCTGATGGCGGCAGTCATGTAGGCGACGATCACCTTGGAGCGGATGTACGCGCGCGGGGTCAGCGGGGTGATCCGCAGCTGCCGGTTCCACCCGAGGTCGCGCTCCAGGGCGATCCTCGCGCCTCCTGCGATGATCGCGCCCAGCGCGCCGAAGCCGATCATGCCCGACATGTAGTAGGTGGCGAACGAGACGCCGTAGATCTGCGGCGCGCCCTTCCCGGCAGTCCCCACGATGACGAAGAAGAGCACCAGCGGGAAGATCAGCGAGAAGATGAAGTTCTGCTTGTTGCGGAAGACCCGCAGTGCCTCGAGGCGCAGGTAGGTGGCGTTCACGCGTGGACCCCTTCCCGGGTGCCGTCGGCCTGATCGCCGGTCAGCGCCAGGA
>SCQZ01000520.1 GCA_004299665.1 Jatrophihabitans sp. | reverse complement strand
GGTGATCCTCTGCGACGTGAGCGAGTCCGTCGCCTCCTTCGCGCACTTCACGCTGCTGCTGGTGTACGCCCTGCGCGAGCAGTTCTCCCGGGTGCGCGCCTTCGCCTTCGTCGACGAGGTGGACGAGATCACCCGGTACTTCGCCCCGGGTGGCGACGTCCTGGAGGCCGTGGAGCGGCTGACGGCCGAGGCGCGGGTGAGGTGGGTCCTGGGCCGCACCGACTACGGACGCGTGTTCGAGCGGTTCGCCGAACGCCATGCCGACGAGGTGATCGGGCCGCGGACGTCGCTGCTCGTGCTCGGCGACGCGCGGTCGAACTACGGCGACCTTGCGCTGCCGACGGTGACGGCGCTGGCGGGCCGGGCGCGGCACGCCTACTGGCTCAACCCGGAGCGGCGGGCGGCGTGGGATTCCGGCGACTCGGCAGCGTCGCGGTACGGCGCGATCGTGCCGATGACCGAATGCCGCAACCTCGCGCAGCTCGCCGGGTTCGTGACCTCGCTCGCCTGACGGCACTCAGGTGCCGGTGAACCGCGGCGCGCGCTTCTCGGCGAAGGCCCGCGGGCCCTCCTTCGCGTCGTTGCTGGCGAAGACCGCCATGCCCACCTCGGCGTCGCGCCGGAAGGCGTCGTTCTCCGGCAGCGCCTCGGACTCGCGGATGGTGCGCAGGATCGCCTGTACGGCGAGCGGTCCGTTCGCCGCGATGAGCTCCGCGAGTTCGAGCGCCTTCGCCAGTGCCTGCCCGTCGGGGACGACGTGCCCGACCAGCCCGATGCGCAGCGCCTCGTCGGCCGTGATGTGCCGGCCCGTCAGCAGCAGGTCGGCCGCCACCGCGTACGGGATCTGGCGGACCAGGCGCACCGCCGACCCGCCCAGCGGGTACAGACCCCAGCGCGGCTCGCTGACGCCGAAGCGGGCGCCGGCACCGGCGACCCGGATGTCGGTGGCCTGCAAGATCTCGGTGCCACCCGCGATCGCGGCGCCCTCGACCGCGGCGACGAGCGGCTTGGTCAGGCGCCGCCCCTTGAGCAGGGAGTCGATCCGGGCCAGGTCCATGCCGCGCGCCGACTGCGACGGGTGCGCGGAGGTCATCGCCTTGAGGTCGGCGCCCGCACAGAACTGGCCGCCCGCTCCGGTGAGGATCGCGACCCGCACCCCGGGGTCGGAGTCGGCCTCGTCCCATGCGCGCGCCATCCGGGCCAGCATCGGCCCGGACAGCGCGTTGCGCGCCTCGGGCCGGTTCATCGTGACGATCAGGACGTGCCCGCGCTTCTCGACCAGGCAGTGCTGGTCCTCAGGGGTCGGCTGCACCGCTGGTCCTTCCGGGAGACTCGGGATTGCCGGGAACGGTAACACGTTCTAGTTTTGTGCGAGCGAGCATCGCAGGCGCGTAGCGCCGAGGAGCACAGCGAGCGGCGACGAGCCGCTTGCGCGACGAGCCGGAGGCAGCAGTGGCCTACAACATCGCCGACCTGTTCGAGCATGCCGTCGACAAGTTCCCGGACCGCAAGGCGCTGGCGTGTGGTGACGAACTGCGCAGCTTCGCCGAACTCGAGGCACGGGCGAACCGGCTGGCGCACCACCTGGCGGCCCGGGGCGTCGGCACGGGCAGTCACGTCGGCATGTGCCTGCGCAACAGCGTGGAGGCGATCGAGACGATGCTCGCCGTCTACAAGCTGCGGGCCGTCCTCATCAACGTCAACTTCCGGTACACGGCCAGGGAGATGCGCTACGTCCTGGAGAACGCGGACGTCGTCGCCGTGGTCTACGAGTCGCGGTTCGCGCCGCAGGTGCAGGAGGCGGCCGCGGGTCTGGCGCTGATCACGCACCTGCTCGAGGTCGGCGGGGGGGCGCACTACGAGGCCGCGCTGGCCGCCGCGAGCCCCGAGCGCGACTTCGGCGAACGCAGCGGAGATGACCTCTACATCCTCTACACCGGCGGCACCACCGGCATGCCCAAGGGCGTCATGTGGCGGCACGAGGACGTCTGGCGCACCCTGGGCGGTGGCATCAACTTCGTCACCGGAGAGCCGCTGCCGGACGAATGGGCCCAGTCCGGGATGGGTGAGCTCACCGGCGGGCTGACCCGGCTGTGCCTGGCGCCGCTGATCCACGGCAACGCGCAGTGGGCGGCGCTGATGGCGCTGTTCTCCGGTGACCCGGTCGTCCTGCTGACCCACTTCGATCCGCACGACGCGTGGCGCGCTATCGAAAGGCACAAGGTCAACGTCGTGGTCCTCATCGGGGACGCGATGGCGCGCCCGATCATCGAGGCCTATGTCGACAAGCAGTACGACGCCTCCAGTGTCTTCGCCATATCCAGCAGTGCGGCGCTGTTCAGCCAGAGCGTCAAGAACCAGGTCCTCGAGGCGCTCCCGAACGCCGTGCTGACCGACTCGCTCGGATCCTCCGAGACCGGGTTCATGGGCATGGGGATGATCACGAAGGATGCGCCACCGGCCGGCGGCGGGCCGCGCATCACGCTCAACGCGGACAGCATCGTGATCGACGAGGACGACCGTCCCATACCGCCCGGGGACGAGCGGATCGGTCGGCTGGCGCGCGGCGGGCACATCCCGCTCGGCTACTACAAGGACGAGGAACGGACCGGACGGCTGTTCGTCGAGGTGGACGGCAGGCGGTACACGGTGCCGGGCGACTTCGCCCGGCACGAGCCGGACGGCACCATCACGCTGCTCGGTCGCGGCAACACGTGCGTGAACACCGGCGGCGAGAAGGTGTTCCCCGAGGAGGTCGAGGAGGCGCTGATGTCACACCCGGACGTCTTCGACGTCCTGGTCATCGGCCTGCCCGACGAGACGCTCGGCCAGCGGGTCGCCGCCGTGGTCGAACTGCGCCCCGGAGCGGGTACCGACGCCCATGCGCTCGTCGCCCACGCGCGCACCGGGATCGCGGGCTACAAGGTGCCCAAGAGCATCTGGTTCGTCGACAAGGTGCATCGCCTGGCGACCGGCAAGGCCGACTACCGCTGGGCGGGCGAGCACGCAACGGCCCACCCGCAGGAGGACGCATGCGCACCGGCATCTGCGACGAGCTAGGCATCGAGTACCCCGTCTTCGGGTTCACCCCCTCCGAGCACGTCGCCGCGGCGATCTCGCGGGCCGGTGGCATGGGCGTGCTCGGCTGCGTGCGCTTCAACGACGTCGACGAACTCGACGCGGCGCTGCGCTACCTGGACGAGAACACCGACGGCCGCCCCTACGGCGTCGACGTGGTCATGCCGGCGACGGTGCCCTCCGAGGGCACGGCTGCGGAACTGGAGCGGCTGATCCCCCAGCAGCACAAGGACTTCGTCGCCGAGACCCTGCGCCGCCTGGGCGTGCCGCCGCTTCCCGACGACGGCGACCCGCGACGCGAGGGCGTGCTGGGCTGGCTGCACTCGGTGGCACGCTCGCACGTCGACGTCGCGCTGCAGCACCCCATCCGGCTGATCGCGAACGCGCTCGGTTCACCGCCGCCGGACGTCATCGAACGGGCGCACGCGGCGGGGGTGCCGGTCGCCGCGCTGGCGGGCAAGGCCGAGCACGCGCGCAGCCACGTCGCGGCCGGCATCGACGTCGTCGTCGCACAGGGCACCGAGGCCGGCGGGCACACCGGGGAGATCTCGACGGTGGTGCTGACCCCGGAGATCGTGGACGCGGTCGGGGACGGCGCGCGGGTGCTCGCCGCGGGCGGGATCGGCTCCGGGCGGCAGGTCGCCGCGGCGCTCGCGCTCGGTGCGTCCGGGGTCTGGATGGGCTCGTACTGGCTGACGACCTGCGAGTACCGGCTGGCCGGCCCGGCCGACGCGATCAAACAGGCGCTCGTGGCCGCCCGCTCCGACCAGACCGTCCGCTCCCGCATCTACAGCGGCAAGCCCGCCCGGCTGCTGAAGAACCGCTGGACCGACGCCTGGGAGGCCGAGGGCGCCCCGCCGGCGCTGCCGATGCCGCTGCAGAACCTGCTGGTGAGCGAGGCGCACGAGCGGATCATGGCCGCCGGCGACCCGACCGTCGTGTCCATGCCGGTCGGGCAGATCGTGGGCCGCATGAACTCCGTGCGGCCGGTCGCCGAGCTGATGGCCGAACTCGTGGCCGAGTGCGACGAGACGATCGTCCGGCTGGGGACGCTGCGGTAGGTCAGCCGAGGTCCGTTCGCAGCACGGCCTGGACGCCGGCGACGGCACAGGCCACCCGCACCGGTGCGGGGAGCAGCGTGCGGCCCTCGGCGCCGCGCACCAGGCGCGGATTCGTCAGCCGGTAGTGTCGGCGCCGGTGCACCAGCCCCGCGCCGCCGGCGGCGAGCACGTTACGCACCCAGTCGCTGTCCGGCCCGTACCCCACCACGAACACGAACCCGCGCGCGCCGTCGCGGAAGGTGAGCACCGGCGTCCGGTAGCTCCGCCCGGACCGGCGCCCGACGTGCTCGATGATCCCGTGGTACGGGATCACCCCGGCCCAGCGGCGCTGGATCGGGTTCGTGACGCGCCGGTTGAACCGGGCCAGGGCGCGTGGCAGGTGCACGGGGCCGACCCTACGACCGGACGGTGGCGCTCAGGCGGGGGAGCCGGCCAGTGTGTGCCCGAGTTGCAGCAACTGCGCGGTTGCCCCGCCCAGGGCGAACTCGTGGCGCTTGGCCGCGACGAAGTACCGGTGCAGCGGCCCGTCGAGGTCGATGCCGGTGCCGCCGTGGACGTGCACCGCGGTGTGCGCCACCCGGTGACCGGCCTCGGCCGCCCAGAACTTCGCCGTCGCGATCTCGGTCGGGCAGGGCAGTCCGGATGCGACCCGCCAGGCCGCCTCCCACATGGTCAGCCGGGCCGCGTCGACGTCGATGTAGGCGTCCGCGAGTCGCTGGGCCACCGCCTGGAACGACCCGATCGGGCGGCCGAACTGCTCGCGCTCGCGCGCGTGGGCCGCCGTGAGTTCCAGTGCGCGTTCCAGGACGCCGACCTGGCGGGCACAGTGGGCCACGGTCAGGCGCGCCGCGAGCCAGTGCGCGCAGTCGGCGCCGGGCAGCAGCCGGTCCGCTCCCAGCTCCGCGCCGGCGAGTTCGACGGTGGCGGCCACGTCCCCGTCGATGACCACCTCGGGCCGGAGCGTCACCCCGGGATCCTCGGGCAGCACCACGAACAGGCATACGCCGCGGTCGGTGGCGGCCGAGACCAGCAGGGCGTCGGCTACGATCGCGTGCGCGACGACGGCCTTCGTGCCGGTGAGCAACCAGCCCGCGGCGACGGGCTCGGCCCGGGTGGCGGGCTGCTCGGTGGCGGTCAGCCCCTCGCCGAGCGCGGCGGTGAGCACGGCCGACCCACCCGCCGCGGGGACCCCCCAGCGCGCGCGCTGGGCATCCGTGCCGAAGTACCCGATCGCCGCCGCCGACGCCACGTGCTCCAGGTAGGGCACCGCGGCGACGGCGCGGCCGAGTTCGACCAGCACCGCGCACTGCTCCAGCAGGTCCAGCCCGCCCCCGCCCAGGCTCTCGGGCAGCGCCGCGGCCAGGATGCCGGTGTCCGCGAGCGTCGCCCACAGGGCGCGGTCCAGACGCGATCCCGCGGTGTCCTCGACGGCGCGCAGCCCCTGCGGCGTCACCTGGTCCTGCAGGACCTGCCGGGCCAGTGCTGCCAGGTCGGCGGCCGACTCGGGCAGGTCGAAGGACATCTGCGCGCTGCTCATCGACGCCCTCGCTTCGCTGCGGGCGCCGACGAGGCTCCACCCGCACGGTGACATTGATTCGCTCGCCGACGCTCGCTCATCGAGACGCCGCCGGGGCTCCACCCGCACGGTGACATTGATTCGCTCGCCGACGCTCGCTCATCGAGACGCCGCCGGTAGCCCGAGCGCGGTCATGGCGATGATGTCGCGCTGCACCTCGTTCGTCCCGCCGCCGAAGGTGAGGATCAAGGACGACCGCGCCATCCGCTCGACCCGCCCCTGCACGATCGCGGCGGGCGAGCCGGTCCGCACGACCCCGTTCGCCCCGAGCACCTCGGTGAGCAGCCGGTAGGCCTCGGTGGCGAGTTCGGTGCCGAAGACCTTGGTGGCAGACGCGTCGGCCGGACCGGGCGCGCCCGCGGCCGCGATCTGCCAGTTCTTCAGCCGCAGGTACTGCGCCTTCGCGTGCACCCGTGCCAGGTGCACCTGGACCCACTCCTGGTCGATGACCCGGCTCCCCGCGCCGGTGGGGGCGCAGTCGCCCGGGGAGGGCAGCGTGGTCCGCCGGGCCCACTCGCGCACCTCCCGCAGTGCGGTGATGATCGGCGCCGCCGAGGTGAGCGCGACCCGTTCGTGGTTCAGCTGGTTGGTGATCAATCCCCAGCCCCGGTTCTCCTCGCCGACGAGCGCGCTCGCGGGCACCCGCACGTCGGCGTAGTAGGTCGCGCTGGTCGTCGGCCCCGACACGGTGCGGACCGGTGTCCACGAGAAGCCGGGGGAGTCGGTGGGGACGATGAGGATCGACAGGCCCTTGTGCTTCGCGGCGTCCGGGTCGGTCCGGCATGCGAGCCACACGTAGTCGGCGTACTGGATCAGCGAGGTCCACATCTTCTGGCCGTTGACGACGTACTCGTCCCCGTCCCGGACCGCGCGGGTACGCAGTGAGGCCAGGTCGGTGCCGGCACCCGGCTCGGAGTAGCCGATCGAGAAGTGCAGCTGCCCGGCCGCGATCCGCGGCAGGAAGAACTCCTTCTGCGCTGCCGTGCCGAATCGCATGATCGTCGGCCCGACCGTGTTGACGGTCAGGAACGGCACCGGAGCGCCGGCGACGGCGGCCTCGTCGGTGAAGATCAGTTGCTCCAGCGCGCTGCCGCCCCGTCCTCCGTACTCGGCCGGCCAACCGAGGGCGAGCCACCCGTCGCGACCCATCTGGCGGACCGTCTCGCGGTACGCCGTCCCGTCGCCGTAGTCCCCCGCGGTACCGGCCGTACCGGCCCCCTCGGCGGCTGCGCCCATGTCCAGTGCCGCCCTGCGTTCGGGCGTCATCAGGGCCGCGAAGTAGGCGCGCAACTCCCGCCGCAGCGCGGCGTGGGCGGGCGAATAGTCCAGGAACATCACGGCTCCTCGTCACTGGAACATGTTCTATTGAGAGTAGCCGCGCGGGGCGCCCCGCGTCGATGGGAGCCCGTAATAACGGGATACGCGACGTCGGTACGTTCCGTTGCCTGTTGGTAGAACTCGTTCTATCATTCGGGCACGCGCATCGGAGCGCGGGCGCGCCGGGGACGCCAGGGCGCCGCATCGGGGAACAGTCCCGCTCGTTGTCCATCGGAACGCCGGGAACCGGCCGATCAGGAAGGCAGGGCGATGGAGGTTCGCGTCGACCGGAATCTGTGCGAGGCCAACGCCGTGTGCTGCGGGCTGGCACCGGACGTCTTCGAACTGGACGACGACGACCAGTTGGTCATCAAGGTGCCGCACCCGCCGGCCGAGCGGCGTGATCGGGTGCGGTTGGCGGTCAGTCGCTGCCCCCGCAACGCGCTGTCGATCCTGGACGACGATGACTAGGCGCCTACGCGCGCTGGTCGCCGTGAGTGCCTGCGTCGTGCTCGCGGCCTGCGGTTCCCAGGTGCCCCCCAACAAGTTCTTCGGGGCCCAGGGCAGCCTCGCCGGCAACAACCGCCGTGCGGAGGCGGCGACGGTCCTCGACGGCACCGGCGGCGGGGGCTCGGCCAGCGCGGCGACGCCGTCCCCGGGCGCCGGGTCGACCGGCACCACCTCCCCGGGTGGCTCCGGCGGCGCGGGCGTCGGCGGCGCGGCCGCCGGCGGCGGGTCGGGTGGTGGGTCCCGCCCGGCGGGGTCGGGGGGCGCCGCGGGCAGTTGCGCGGGCTTCCAGAACGGCACCGGGGTCACCGACTCGACGATCACCATCGCCAACGTCTCGGACCTGACCGGTCCGGTGCCGGGGCTGTTCCGGTCGGCACAGGCGGCGGTCACGGCGTACGTCGCCTACTTCAACGCCACCTCGAGCATCTGCGGCCGCAAGCTCAAGGTGCTGAACCTGGACAGCGCGACGAGCGAGAGCGGCGACCAGCAGGCCGACACCACCGCCTGCGGCAGCGCCTTCGCGCAGATCGGCTCCATGGGCGCCTTCGACGCCGGCGGCGCCGCGACGGCGGCGGCGTGCGGGATCCCGGACATCCGGGCGGCATCCACCGAGACCGCCCGGTACAAGTCGCCGACCTCGTTCGGCGCGTACTCCCTGGCGGTCCCCGAGGTGCCGAC
>SCQZ01000060.1 GCA_004299665.1 Jatrophihabitans sp. | reverse complement strand
CCTCGGCGCGACCAGCCAGGACGTCCTGGACACGGCGCTGATGTTGCTCGCGCATCGCGCGCTCGCGCCGACGATCGCGGACCTGGCCGCGTGCGCCGCGGCGTGCGCCGGCCTCGCCGGCGAACACCGGCTCACGCCGCTCGCGGGGCGCACGCTGCTGCAACTCGCGGCGCCGACCACGTTCGGCCTGCTGGCGGCGGGCTGGGGTGCCGGCCTGGACCGGGCCGGCGCCGGGCTCGCCCGGGTGCGCGCCGCCCTGCCTGTCCAGCTCGGCGGTGCGGCCGGCACGATGGCCGCCTGGCACCCTCACGCGGGCAGCGTCCTCACGGCGTTCGCCGCGGAGCTCGGCCTGGCCGAGCCGCCTGCTCCTTGGCACACCGACCGCACCGTCGTCACCGAGCTGGCCGGCGCGCTGGGGACGGCGGCGGCGGCCGTCGCGAAGCCCGCGACCGACGTCGTGCTCCTGGCCCAGGACGAGCTCGGCGAGGTGCGCGAGGCGGCGCCGGGCAGCTCGTCGACGATGGCACACAAGCACAACCCGATCGCCGCCGTCACCGCGCGCGCCGCCGCGGCGCAGGCGCCGGGACTGGTCGCGAACCTGCTCGCGGCGGCCGCCCCGGAGTTGCAGCGCGGCGCCGGGCCGTGGCACGCCGAGTGGCCGTCGCTGATCGGCCTGCTGCGCGCCGTGGGTGGTGCCGCGTCGCGGCTGCGCACCTCGCTGACCGGCCTGCAGGTCGACGCGGCGGCCATGGCGCGCAACCTGGCCCGCCTGGACGGCGTGCTCGACACCGGGGCCCTCGGTCCGGCGGGAGACCTCGTCGACCGCTACCTCGCCGGACGTCCGTCGTGACCGCGGTGTGGCGTGAGGACGGCCCGCCGGCCGCCCCCGCGCTCGTGCTGCTGAGCTCGCTCGGGACGACGGGCGAGATGTGGGCGCCGTGCCTGGGGCCGCTGGTCGAACGGTTCCGGGTGATCCGGGTCGAGTTGCCGGGCCACGACGGGAGTGTCACCGCGCCGCGTGCCACGCCGTGCACGCTCGGCGACCTCGCCGACCGCGTGCTGGCCGTGCTGGACCAGGCCGGGGTGGGGCGTGCCCACGTCGCCGGGGTGTCGATCGGGGCGATGACGGCCCTGTGGCTGGCGGCCCGCCACCCCGCGCGCGTCGGCCGGATCGCCGCCCTGTGCACCACGGCCCACCCGGACCCGGAGCGGTACCGCAGCCGGGCCGCCGCGGTACGCGACCGGGGCGTCGCCGCGGTCGCCGACGTGCCCCGTGCCCTGTGGATCACGCCGGCGCTGGCCGAGCGCGATCCGGCGCTGCCGGCCGCGCTCGAGGCGATGCAGGCCGGCGTCGACCCGGAGGGGTACGCGCAGTGCTGTGACGCGCTCGCCACGACCGACCTGCGTCCGGAGCTGGCCCGCGTCGCCGCGCCGGCCCTGGTCGTCGCGGGCGCCGACGACCCGGCCGCCCCGCCCGATCAGCTGCGCGAGATCGCCGACGGCATCGCCGGAGCCCGGCTGGTGCTGCTGGACCACGCCGCGCACCTCGCGCCGGTCGAGCGGCCCGGTGCCGTGGCGCGGCTGCTGCTGGACCACCTCGCCGCGCCCGGCACGCCCGCCGCCGGGGACGTCACCCGGCGGGCCGTCCTCGGCGACGCACACGTCGACGCCGCGGCCGCCGCCACCACCGGGTTCACGGCCGCGTTCCAGGACTTCATCACCCGCTACGCGTGGGGTGAGGTGTGGCCGCGCCCCGGGCTCGGCCGCCGCGAGCGCTCGATCGCCACCCTCGCGGTGCTGGTCACCCTCGGCGCCGAGCACGAACTCGCCCTGCACGTGCGGGGCGCCCTGCGCAACGGCCTGACGCCGGACGAGATCGGCGAGGTGCTGCTGCACACCGCCCTCTACGCCGGGCTGCCCCGCGCCAACCGGGCCTTCGCGATCGCCCGCGAGGTCCTCGCCGAGATGCCGGACTGACGAAGGAGAAGTCGATGACCGCCCGCACCACACCCCCCTTCCGCGCCGACCACGTCGGCAGCCTGCTGCGGCCGCCGCACCTGCTGCAGGCGCGGGCCGACGCCGCGGCCGGAACGATCACGGCGGAACAACTCCGGGCCGTCGAGGACGACGCGATCCGGGACGTCGTGCGGATGCAGGAAGGACTCGGCCTGCAGACCGCGACCGACGGCGAGTTCCGCCGCACCTCCTGGCACATGGACTTCATCTACCAACTGCAGGGCGTCCACCGCACCGAGGAGAAGATCGAGGTCCACTTCCGCAACGCGCAGGGCAAGCTGGACTTCACCTCCGCCGCGCTGAAGGTCGACGGCCGGATCGGCCTGGACCACACGATCTTCGGCCCGGACTTCGCCTTCCTGGCGTCGGTGGTCACCACGGGCACGCCGAAGCTGACCATCCCGTCGCCGAGCATGGTGCACTACCGCGGCGGTCCGGCGGCGATCGACCGCTCGGTCTACCCGGACGAGGATGAGTTCTGGGCCGACCTGTCTGCCGCCTACGCCGAGCAGGTGCGGCAGGTCGCCGCGCTCGGCTGCACCTACCTGCAACTGGACGACACCTCGCTGGCCTACCTGAACGACCCGGCGCAGCGGGCCGACCTGGCCGCCAAGGGCGGCGACGCCGAGCACCAGCACGAGCGCTACATCCGGCAGATCAACGCAGCCCTCGCCGGTCGCCCCGAGACCCTGCACGTGACCACCCACATGTGCCGCGGCAACTTCCGCTCGGCGTGGACGGCCGAGGGCGGGTACGACTTCGTCGCGGAGGCGCTGTTCGGCGGACTCGAGGTGGACGGCTTCTTCTGCGAGTGGGACGACGAACGGTCCGGAGGTTTCGAGCCGTTGCGGTTCGTGCCGCCGGGCAAGCAGGTCGTGCTCGGGCTGGTCACCACCAAGCGCCCCGAGCTCGAGTCGAAGGACGAGCTGAAGCGGCGCATCGACGAGGCCGCGCGGTACGTGCCGATCGAGCAGTTGTGCCTGTCCGGACAGTGCGGGTTCTCCTCCACCGTCGAGGGGAACGACCTGACCGTCGATCAGGAGAAGGCGAAGCTGGCCCTCATCGTGCAGACCGCTGCCGAGGTCTGGGGATAGCGCCCCCCGCCGGTTCGCCGGACGCGGCGCGGGCGAGCCGGACCAGTTCGTGCGCGAGGTCCGTCGGGCGGGCACCGAGCCAGATCGCGTGCAGCGGCCGCTCGAGGTCGAGGTCGGGCACCGCGAGCTCCACCAGGGCCCCGGATCCGAGGTCCGCCGCGGCCGCCCGGGCGCTGACGACGGCGAGCCCACCGGCGGCGCGCGCCGTCGCGAGCAGCGTCGTCGTCGAGCCCAGTTCGGTCGCGTGCGCCAGGACCGGGACCGCGCCCAGGGCCCGGTGCAGCGCGTGCAGGAACGTGTCACGGGTGCCCGACCCGGGCTCGCGCAGCAGCAGCGGCTGGTCCGCCAGCTCGCGGGCCGCGACGGCCCCGGCCCGTGAGGCCAGCGGATACCGCGGTGCGACGACGATCGCGAGCCGGTCGGTCCCGACCCGCAGCGCGTTCAGCCCCGCCGGCACCGAGGGCGCCTCGACGAAGCCGACGTCCACCACGCCGGTGATCACCTGGCGGCACACCTCGGCGCTGTTCGCCACCGCGACGCCGACGTCCAGCGACGGGTGCGCCCGCCGCAGGGCCAGCAGCCACGGCGGCATCAGGTACTCGGCGATCGTCAGGCTGGCGCAGACGCGCAGCCGCACCGACCGGTCCGCCCGCAGCGCCTGGACGCCGTCGGTGAGCCGGTGCGCGGCGTCGACGACCTCCCGGGCCCACGTCGCGACCGCCTCGCCTGCGGGGGTGAGGGTGGACCCGCGGCGGGTGCGCACGAGCAGGGCGACGCCGACACGCCGCTCCAGCCGTGCCAGGCGGGTGCTCGCGCTCGGCTGGCTGACGCCGTGCAGCGCCGCGGCCCGGCCGACGCTACCGGTCTCGGCCACCGCCAGCAGCAGGTCCAGTGCCGCGAGGTCGGGCGTCCGGGGTGGCAGCACGACTCCAGCGTGTCAGACCGCCTGCAGCCCGAGGCTGGTGGTCGCGACGGCGATCCACAGCAGGACGCCCAGCAGCAGCGGCCGCGATCCCGCGCGCCGCAGGCCGGGCAGGTCCACGCTCGCGCCGATCGCCGCGAGCGCCGCGGTGATCAGGAAGACGGCGGCCTTCTCCAGCGCGCCGCCGACGACGTGCGGCACGGCTCCGACCGAGTTGAGGGCCACGACGGCCAGGAACGCCGGCAGGAACCAGGGGACCAGCCGCCAGACGGCCTTGCCCTGCGTCTGCTCGTGCTCGCGCCGGCGCACCAGGGCCGCCAGCCCGATGCAGATCGGCACGATCATCAGGGTGCGGGTCAGCTTCACCACCACCGCGTCGTGGGCGGCGACGGTGCCGTACGTGGTGGCCGCGGCGACGACGGACGAGGTGTCGTTGACGGCGGTCCCGGCGAACACGCCGAACGCGTGCTGGTCCAGCCCCAGCAGGTGACCGAGCGGCGGGAACAGCAGCACCGCCAGCATGTTGCAGGCGAAGATCGTCGTGATCGCGTAGGCGACGTCGCTGCCGCGCGCCTTGATCACGGGTGTCACGGCGGCGATCGCGGAGGCGCCGCAGATCCCGGTCCCGACGCCGATGAGGGTGCGCAGGTCCGCCCCGACGCCCAGCCAGCGTCCCAGCAGCCACGCCAGGGCCAGACACACCGCCAGCGTCCCCAGCATCACCGGCAGCGAGTCCAGGCCGGCGTGCGCCACCTGGCGCAGTGACAACTGCGCGCCCAGCAGCACCACCGCCAGCTTCAGCCCCAGCCCCGACGCGAGTCCCAGGCCGGGGCGGAAGCGCGCACCCAGTACCCCGGTGGTGCCGAGCGCGGCGCCCAGCAGCAGCGCGATCACCGGGGCGCCGACCAGCGGCAGCAACCGGCCGAGCGCGGTCGCGACACCCGCCACCGCGATGATCGCCGCGGCCCCCGGCAGCGGTCGCGTCCAGGTCGGGGTGCGCATCGCCGTGGCCGTCACGATCGAATCGTGCGCCACGGCGGGCCGCGCCGGTACCGGCCGGCGCCGTATCCAGGTCATAGTGTCGAGCTATGACAGTTGGGCGGTGACCCGCTCCTGCTCGGCCCGGCGGGCCAGCACCTGCGGCGAGCCGCCGTGCACGTAGACGACCGAGCCGCCGACCGCCAGCGGCGCGAACACCGTGTCCAGCCAGTCCGCCGGCCCGCCCCATCCCCGGGTGCACAGGACGCGCGCCCCGCCGGCGAGGCCGAGTTCGGCCGCGCGCTCGCGTGCCCGCGCCGCCGCCTGCGCCCGGGAGGAGCCGTCCCAGCACGGGTCGCCGTCCGCCGCCGCGAACCGGACCGACGCCCAGCTGTCCTCGTGCGGGCGGACCGCCGCCACGTAGTCGACCGCGCCGTCGGGGACGGGTGCGGCGCCGAATCCGGTGCGTGCCGATCCGGGAGCGACCAGGAACCGGTCCGGGGCGTCCAGCGATGCGCCGGGGACGCCGAACGCGACATCCGCCGGCCCGTGCGCCGCCAGCGAGAGTCCCGCGGTCAGGCAGGCCAGCAGCGGGCCGAGACCGATCCAGTGCATCGGCAGGGCCAGCACCGCCGCATCCCCCGGGCCGAGGCTCAGCTCGTCCACCAGCAGGTGGTGCGTCTTGGCCACCCAGTTCGCCAGCGAGCGCGCCGACAGCTCCGAGCGCTCGCCGGTGTCCTCGTCGTAGTAGGTCACGAACGGCCGTGACGGGTCGCGGCGCAGGCGTTCGGCGAACAGCTGTTCCGGGCTGTCGGTCATCAGTAGATGCACCCCGCGTCCGGGGCGGTGCCCGTCGCCGTCGGTGTGGTCGGCGAACCCGGGGTCGGGCCGCCGCCACCGCCCGCCGGCGGCCGTGCGGGTGGGGCGGTGGCCGGTGACGGGGTGGCCGGTGGCTGATCGATCGCGCGCATGAAGGCCTGCACCTGGTCGGGGTGGACGACGACCACGCTGCCGACGCCGGTGTCGGCGAAGCCGTCGGTCGGGATGGTCCTGCCGGCGATGTTGTTGGCCGTGAGGTTCTGCAACTGCCGTCCGAGTGCCAGCGGGTCCAGGCCGGCGTCGACGAACAGCGAGCTCTGGACAGCCTTGAGCAGGTCCTGCAGCTTGAACGGGTTGAGCAGCACCCCGGCGGAGACGACCTTGCGGAACGCGGCGGTGAGGAAGTACTGCTGCCGCTTGACCCGGTCCAGGTCGCCCAGGCCGTTCGGGTAGCCGTACCGCTGCCGCACGAACGCCAGTGCCTGCACCCCCTGGATGACGTTGACGCCCTGGTGCAGGTCGATGCCCGACTTCGGCTCCTGGACGGCCGTGCACATGTCGACGGGCACGCCGCCGAGGGCGTTGCTGATGCGGTAGAAGCCGAGCAGGTCCACCTGCGCGTAGTGGTCGATGCGCACCCCCGTCAGGTGCTCGACCGTCTGGGTGAGCAGCCGCGCGCCCGCCTGCCGTTTGTCGGTCTCGGTGCCGTGGGTCGCGGTGTACGCGTCGGGGTACGCAGCGTTGATCTTGTCCTTGCGGTATCCGGGGATGTCGACGTAGGAATCGCGCGGGATCGAGACCAGCGTCGCCCGCGCCCCGCCCGCGGGAATGTGGATGATCATGATGGTATCGGTGTTCAGGCTGCCGCCGTCCGTGCCGGTGTGCAGGACCTGGGTCTCCTGCGGCGTCATGTCGGTGCGGTCGTCGTTGCCCGTGACGAGGATGTTCTCGCCGGATCCGCTGCCCGCGGTCTGCACCGCGGAGATGTCGACCCGCTCCAGGGAGGTGCTGAACTGCCGGTACTTCCACCAGTACGTGCCGGACAGGACCAGGAGCAGCACCGACAGCGCCGCGCACGTGGTGAGCGTCACCCGCCGGGCACGGCCGGGGCTGCGCCGTCGCGGCGTGGGGTCCAGCTCCGGCGGCAGCGGGGGCAGGCCGGCGCCACGCGGAGATCTCGGTGCCGACATGAGGCCGACGTTACCGGGGGCTTCGCGGCCCCGCCGGACGGTCGCGGTGCCGTGCTGAGGAGGATTGGCGCGCGTCTGCCACTCTTGAGCAGGATGTGCGCGGCGGTGCGCGCCGCCCGAAGGAGGATGTCGAAACCTGTGAGGCCGTCATGAGCGAGCGGCAGCGAGCGAATCAATATCACCGTGCGCGTGGAGCCTCGTCGGCGCCCGCAGCGAAGCGAGGGTGGCAATGAGCGCGCGGGCCGGCGCCGGCGGGCCGGAGCTGTTCGCGAACACCGAACTCGTGGTCCGGACGACGTCGATCCCCGGCCTGCTGGTCGTCGACCTGGTCCTGCACGGGGACGAGCGCGGCTGGTTCAAGGAGAGCTTCCAGCGCGAGAAGTTGGTCGGGCTCGGCCTACCCGCCGACTTCGCGATCGTGCAGAACAACGTCTCCTCCAACCGCGAGCGCGGCGTCACCCGCGGCATCCACGCCGAACCCTGGAACAAGTACATCTCCCTGACCCGCGGCCAGGTCCACGCCGCGATCGTCGACCTGCGCTCCGGCGCGAACTTCGGCGCCGTCGAGCAGTTCCGCCTCACGCCCGCTCAGGCGATCTTCGTCCCGCGCGGCTGCGGCAACTCGTACCAGACCCTGACGCCGGACGTCGAGTACAGCTACCTGGTCGACGCGCACTGGTCGCCCGACGCGCGGTACACGTCCTGCAACCTGGGCGATGCCGACCTCGCGATCGACTGGCCGATCCCGCTGGAGCAGGCCATCATCTCGGACAAGGACCGGGCGCACCCGCGGCTGCGCGACGTCGTCCCGGTGACGCCGTGACCGTATCGGGGCCCGACGGGGCGACGATGATGATCGTCGGCGCCGGCGGACAACTCGGCACCGCCCTGCGGCAGCGGTTCCCGCAGGCCCGCGCCCTCACGTCCGCAGACCTGGACGTCACCGACGCCGCGGCGCTGCGGCGCGCCGACTGGGGCGGCGTGCGGACGATCGTTAACGCCGCCGCGTACACGGACGTCGACGGCGCCGAGACGGCGCCCGGCCGCGTCACTGCCTGGCGCGTCAACGCCGGGGGCGCCGCCCACCTGGCGCGGATCGCGCTCGAGCGCGAGCTGACGCTGGTCCACGTCTCGACCGATTATGTCTTCGACGGCACGCACGACCCGCACGCCGAGGACGAGCCATTGTCGCCGCTCGGGGTATACGGGCAGAGCAAGGCCGCCGGCGACATCGCGGTGGCCCTGGTCCCGCGCCACTACATCCTGCGCACCAGCTGGGTCATCGGGGACGGGCACAATTTCGT
>SCQZ01000519.1 GCA_004299665.1 Jatrophihabitans sp. | reverse complement strand
ACCCGGGCCGGAGGTGCAGTGTGGGTCGCCGCAGGATCGCCGTCGTGGGAAGCGGGGTCGCCGGGTTGACGGCCGCGTACGTGGCCCAACGCGAGGCGGACGTCACGTTGTTCGAGTCGGCTGCGCGTCTCGGCGGCCATGCCGACACGCATGACGTCGTCGCCGCGGACGGCCGGGTCCTCGGCGTCGACACCGGGTTCATCGTCCACAATCGGCGCACCTACCCGACCCTGGTGCGGCTGCTCGGCGAACTGGACGTCGCGACCCAGCGGTCGGACATGAGCATGTCGATCGCCTGCGCCGGCTGCGGCCTCGAGTACGCCGGCGGCCGCGGGCCGGCCGGGCTGGTGCCCTCCTGGCGCGCCCTGCGCAACCGGCGCTACCTGGCGATGCTCGCCGAGATCACGCGCTTCCACCGCGCGGCGCGCCGGTTGCTCGCCGGGGAGGACGACTCGCTCACGCTGGCGCAGTTCCTCGACGCGGGTCGTTTCGGCCGCTACTTCCGCTCGCACTTCGTGACCCCGCTGATAGCGGCTGTGTGGTCGACGGCCCCGACCCGCACCGGTGACTACCCGGCCCGCTACCTGTTCACCTTCCTGGCGAACCACGGGATGCTGACGGTCACCGGCGCGCCGCCGTGGTACACCGTCGTGGGGGGGTCCACCCGGTACGTCGAGCGCGCCGCGAAGTCGCTGACGGCGGTGCTGACGTCGACCCCGGTGCGGGCGATCACCCGCACCGCCAGGGGCGTGCAGGTCCGCGACGACGCCGACGCGGTGCACCACCTCGACGGCGTCGTGATCGCGACCCATCCCGACCAGGCGCTGCGCCTGCTGTCCGACCCGACGCCGGCCGAGCGCAGCGTGCTGGGGGCGATCGGCTACACGGTCAACCCGACGCTGCTGCACACCGACCGGTCGGTGCTGCCGCGCTCGCCCCGGGCGCAGGCCTCCTGGAACTACGCGCTGCCGGCGTGCGATGCGCTCCCGACCTCGGTGCAGTTGAGTTACAACATGAACCGCCTGCAGCGCCTGGACACGCGCGAGACGTACATCGTCACGCTGGGCGACCGCGGTGCGGTGGACCCGTCGCTGGTCGTGGACCGCATGGTGTACGAGCACCCGATCTACACCGTGGAGTCGGTGGCCGCGCAGGCGCGGCTGCCGGAACTGGACGACGGCGTCGTCGCATACGCCGGGGCGTACCACGGCTGGGGGTTCCACGAGGACGGCTGCGCCTCGGGCGTGCGCGCGGCCGCATCGCTGGGGGTGTCCTGGTGAAGCCGTGCCGCTACCGCGTGGAGATCGGCCACACCCGCGTGGAACCGGTCCGGCACGAGGTCCGGACCCGCAGCCTGCTGTGGTTCGTCGACCTGGACGAGCTGCCGCGCCCCACGCGACTGGCAAGTTTCGAGGCGCGCGACCACCTGGGCGACCCGGCCCGGTCGCTGCGCGCGAACGTGGAGGACTTCCTGGCCTCACGCGGCGTCGAACCGGCCGGTGGCCGGATCACCATGCTGTGCCACGCCCGTTCGCTCGGCTACGTGTTCAACCCGCTGACGCTGTACTGGTGCCACGACCACGGCGGCGCAGTGGACTGCGTGGTGGCCGAGGTCCACAACACCTACGGCGGACGGCACTGCTACCTGCTGCGTCCCGACGACGCGGGCCGGGCCGAGACGGCCAAGCAGTTCTACGTCTCGCCGTTCTACCCGGTCGACGGCTTCTACCGCATGAGCGTGCCCGAACCCGGCGAACGGCTGGCCGTCACGATCACGTTGCACCGGCCCGGTGCCAGACCGTTCACCGCATCCATGCGCGGCGTGCGCGTTCCCGCCACGTCCCGTGCGGTGCGGGCGGCCGCGCTGCGCCACCCGCTGGCGTCCTACGCCGTCCGGGCCCGGATCACGCGGCACGGGATCGCCCTGTGGCGCAAGGGGATCCCGATCCAGCCCCGCCCGCCGCAGCCGGACACCGAGGGTCGCGCGAGCGTCGCCGACCGGTTGGAATCGCTCGTGCGCTCGCTGACGGGCCGCGACCTGCCGGTGCGGATCCGCGCCTGGGACGGCAGCGAGGCCGGAGCGCTGGGCGGGCCGGTGCTCGTCGTGCGCAACCGCCGCGCCCTTCGCCACCTGCTGTGGGCACCGGGGGAGTTGGGGTTGGCCCGTGCCTATGTGAGCGGCGACCTGGACGTCGAGGGGAACCTCGCCGACGGCCTGCGACAGGCGTGGGAGGCGGTCCGCCGCAGCCCGCGCAGCATCGCGCCGATCGGCGCCCGCGGCCGGGTCAGCGCGATCGCGACCGCGCTGCGGCTCGGCGCGCTGGGCCCGCCCCCGGCCGCGCCTGCCTGCGAGGCACGGCTGCGCGGACCGGTGCACTCGCGCGGGCGCGACCGCGCCGCGATCGCCCACCACTACGACCTGTCCAACGACTTCTACGCCTTGTTGCTGGACGAGACGATGGCCTACTCCTCGGCGGTGTTCACGACCCCGGGCCAGCCGCTCGCCGAGGCGCAGCGCGCCAAGCTGGAGGCGATCTGCTCCCGCCTGGACCTGCGGCCGGGGATGCGGTTGCTGGACGTC
Organism: Jatrophihabitans sp.; assembly: GCA_004299665.1. Classification (GTDB taxonomy): domain Bacteria; phylum Actinomycetota; class Actinomycetes; order Mycobacteriales; family Jatrophihabitantaceae; genus FW021-bin43. The sequence goes on along the minus strand of SCQZ01000519.1, from coordinate 3,842 downwards.
GGCTGCGGCTGGGGCTCGCTGATCCTGCACGCCGCCGAGCACCACGGCGTGCACGCCGTCGGGGTGACGCTGTCGGCGCAACAACGCGACCACGTCGCCAAGCAGGTCGCCGAGCGCGGCCTGGCCGACCGCGTCGAGGTCAGGCTGCAGGACTACCGCGAGATCGCCGCCTCGGGCGAGCGGTTCGACGCCGTCGCCTCGATCGAGATGGGGGAGCACGTCGGCGAGGGCAACTACCCGCGGTACGCGGCGGCACTGTTCACCGCGCTGGTGCCGGGCGGTTCGCTGGTGTTGCAGCAGATGTCCCGCAAGGGCGACGCCGCGCCCGGCGGCGGGGCCTTCATCGAGCGCTACATCGCACCGGACATGCACATGCGGCCGTTGCCGCAGACCCTCGCGCACCTCGAGCGGGCCGGCTTCGAGATCCGGCAGGTGCAGGCGCTGCGCGAGCACTACGTCACCACGGTTCGACACTGGATCGACACGCTCGAGGCGCGCTGGCCCGACTTCGTCGCCCTCGCCGGTGAACAGACCGCGCGGGTCTGGCGGCTGTACCTCGCCGGTGGTGCGCTGAGCTTCGAGCAGGGTCGGATGGGCGTCGACCAGATCCTGGCCCGCCGCCCGGGTCCCACCGGATGACCCTGGCCGATCTCGGGCGGGCGGGCGCCGCCGCCGCGGTCGCGATCGTGCTGGTGCTGGCCGTGACGTTCGCGAGTTCGCGGGTCGCCGGGCGCCACAGCGTCATCGACACGGCCTGGGGACTGTTGTTCGCCGCGGCGGCACTCGCCGCATTCCTCGCCACGGCCGGCGCCGGCAACCCGGCGCGCCGCTACCTGCTGCTGGCGATGACGGTCGGGTGGGGGCTGCGCCTCGCACTGCACATCGGCCGGCGGTCCCGGGGCCGCCCGGAGGATCCCCGGTACGAGCGCCTGCTCGCCCGGGCGCCCGGCAGCCGGGACCGGTACGCGCTGCGCGTGGTGTACCTGCTGCAGGGGGTGCTCGCGCTGGCGGTGAGCGCGCCCGTGCTGGTCGCGATGGTGACGCCCGGGCCGGTGGCGGGGCTCGCGTGGGCCGGGATCGCGCTGTGGGGCGTCGGGCTCTTCTTCGAAGCCGTCGGCGATGCCCAGCTGCAGCGATGGCGGTCGGACCCCGTGCACCGCGGCGGCGTGATCGACGTCGGGCTGTGGCGGTACACGCGGCACCCGAACTACTTCGGCGACGCCTGTGTCTGGTGGGGCATCTTCCTGGTCGCCGCCGAACGGTGGCCCGGCGTCCTGACGGTCCTGGCTCCGGTCCTCATGACGGTGCTGCTCACCCGTGGCTCCGGGGTGCGCATCATGGAGCAGCACATGCGCGAGCGCCCCGGCTGGGACGCGTACGCGGCGCGCACACCGGTCTTCCTGCCGCGACCGTCCCGCCGCCCGCCGCGCGACGACCGGGCGTGACGGCCGGCAGGGCGAATGCTCTTCCGTCACCCGGTCTGCGTGGCTATGGTCGAATCGACCGGTGGAACCGCTGCCGGCCGGAACGGCGCGTTCGCGCCGACTGACCACACACGGGGGACAACACATGCGGATCCGTCACATTGTCGCGATCGTCGCCGGACCCGCCCTCGCCCTGGGTGTCGCCGTCGCCGTGCCGGCGCAGGCCGCTCCGGCGACCACATGGCACGTCGGTGTCTACAACCCCTCCGGACGGGCGCTGTCCCAGGGCGCGGCGGCCGGGACGGCCGACGGGCTTGCGAGCCTGCGGTTCACCACCACCCCCGACACGGCGCTGCTGGTCACCCGGCAGGGCTCGCAGAAGGGCAACCTGCTCGGGGACATCACCGGCGCGACCGTGAGCGCGACCTTCACCATCACGGGCAGCGGCACCGTCTTCACCTACTACGGAGAACGCGACGCGTGCGGCGCCGCGGCAAGCGCCCGGCTCTTCTTCCAGACCTCGACCCCGGGCAACTTCGCCGAGACCGACTACTGGTGGTCCAACCCCTCCAGCATCCCGCTCGCGGCGGGGACCTTCACCATCACCGCCACGGTCGCCGGTGGGGGCTGGTCGGACTACAACGGGCACTTCGGAACCGATGCGTATGCGTCCGGGTTCGCCGCCGCGGCGGCACACGTCACGGCGATCGGGCTGTCCTTCGGCGGCGGCTGCTTCTTCGAGAACGGTGTCGGTGCCCCTGACGCCTCGCTGACCCTCACGGCGTTCACGGTCACCTGAGGTCGCACCGGGGCGATGCGGCGGTGCGCACCTGCCCTCAGGAGTACGAGCCGCGCAGCACGCTGGTACCGCTGTAGTCGTAGGTCGGGGCATCCAGGCGCTGCACGCTCACCTCGATCGCCGAGAACTGCGCCGACAGGTCCGGCGGGACCGTGAGGGTCGCCTTGCCGTCGGTGCCGATCCAGCCCACCGGCTGCATCGCGGTGCGGGCGGCGTTGGTCAGCCAGACCTCGTAGCGCCGGTCCGACCCGAGGGCGGGCAGCGAGGCCGCGTCGATGGACAGTTGCCCGTCGCCCAGCCGCGCGCTGGCGCTGTGGGTCCCGGCGCCGTACGCGGCCAGTGCGACCGGGGATCCTGCCGGGCTGCCCGGGCCCCCGCTGCTGAGTTCGTAACCCGCGGTGGCGGCGCCGCCGCCGACCAGCAGGCCGGTGATCGTCGCGGCGACCAGCAGCCGGGACGGGCGGCGTCGGGGACCGGTGCGTGCGCTCGCGGGTTCGGGCGCCTCGGCGCGCACCTGCTCGAACATCGCGGACAGGTCGGGAAGGGCACCCGCCGTCGCGAGTGGGGCCGGGGCATCCTCGGACCACCCGATCACCTCGGGGGCGAAGCGGTGCGCACCGGTGAGCGCGGCGTGCGCGACGACAGCGGAGATCAGTTCCTGCTGGCAGTCGCCGCAGGCGCGCAGGTGCGCGGCGGCGGCGAGCACCTCGTCGCGCGGCGCCTCGCCGGTCAGCAGTCGGGGCAACTCCTCGGCGATGTGGGGAGTCGTCATCCGATTCCTCCTCGGGTGTTCTCCAGTAGGCCCGCGAGCCGCTGCAGGCCCCGCGCCGTACGCGTCTTGACGGTCCCCAGCGGGACGTCGAGGGCTCGGGATATCTCGGCCTGCGTGTAGCCGCCGAAGTACGCCAGTTCGATGACCTGCCGCTGTGCGTCCGGCAGCATGTCCAGGGCCCCACGCACCTCGTCGGCCCAGGCGAGGCGTTCGCTGAGCTCACGGCCGTCGTCGCCGCTGATCTCCCGCATCGATTCCAGCGGTACGACGACGTCGCGCCGTCTGCGCAGCTGGTCGATGGCCCGCTTGCGGGCGATGCCGAGCACCCACGCGCGCAACGGCAGCGCGGGGTCGTAGCGCTCGCGCACCCGCCAGACCTCGTAGAACACCCGCTGCAGGACGTCCTCGACGTCCGGCTGCGGGACGTAGCGGCCCAGGTAGCTGACGACCAGCGGGCCGAGGGTGCGGTAGGCATCCTCGAGGGCGGCCGGGTCGCCGCCGTTGAGGCGCGTGCCGATGTCGGCGAGGACGGCTTCCACGGTGGTGAGTTCGGCGGCCGGGACCCGCTCGGTTCCATGGCGACGGCCGACGCGCACGAGAGTCCACGCTACCGGCCGCCCACAGCGACGCTGGGTATCCTGGCGACCCGTGCGTGTCGATGCCCGGAGCCGGTCCCGGTTACTGCCCGCGGTCGCCCTGACGGTGCTGGCCCTGTCCGTGGGTGCCTGCGGGTCCGGGGGACACCCGTCCGCCCGGACCGGCACGTCGTCCGGGCGCACGCCGGTGTCGTCCTCCTCGGCCCAGGTCGGCCCCCGGACCACGCAGACGCTGACGCCGTTCCAGCTCG
>SCQZ01000518.1 GCA_004299665.1 Jatrophihabitans sp. | reverse complement strand
CCGACGTCGAGTCGGTCCGGCGCGTGGCCGACGCGGTCCTGACGGGCGTCTACCGCGGCGACCTGGCCGTGGCGCTGGAGCGTGCGGCCGCGCTGTTCCGGGTGATCGCCGCCGGGCGGCGCGAACTAGCGCGGGACGCGCTGGTCCCGCAGGGGGAACTGGCGCGCGCGGCCCGCAACGAGAAGGCGGCGGCGGACCTGGCGGCCTCGGCGCGTCGCTGGCGCGAGGGGACGCTGCACTGAGCGGCGGCGCCGCGATCAGGCCGGCGCCGGTCCCATGCCGTACCGCAACCCGTCCACGGCGACGGCAAGCACGCGCGACATCTGCTCCGGGCTGGCGTTGCGCATCAGCGTGATGCCGCCGATGAGGTCCACCACGTCCTGCAGCCGGATGTCCGGCCGGACCACGCCCGCCTGCTGGGCGCGTTCCAGCAGCGGCTCGCCCGCGCTGAAGATCGCGTCGTGGCAGGTGCGGAAGACGGGTGCGTCCTTGGTCATCGAGGCCATCATCTCCTCGACCAGGGCCCTCTTGGTGGCGAGGTAGTCGACGAACCGGTGCAGCCACCCCGTCAGCGCGGTCCACGGGTCGGCGCCGGCGAAGTCCTCGGCCGAGCGGCACAGCCGTTCGACCTCACCGACGTAGACCGCCTCGAGCAGTCGCTGGCGGGTGGGGAAGTGCCGGTAGAGCGTGCCGACGCCGACACCGGCCCGCCGTGCCACCTCCTCCAGGGAGGCGCCGGCACCGCGCTCGGTGAACTCGTCGTGGGCGGCAGCGAGCAGGCGCTCGTAGTTGCGGCGGGCGTCCGCGCGCAGGGGCCTGGGGGAGGCACCCGGACCACGGGGCCCGGTGCGCGCGTCCGGGGCGGGGGTGTCCACCGGCGGGGCTACCCGCTGCGAGCGCGCCATCGGAATCCTTCCCGGAAAATCCCTTGCAAAGCGGAGGCAGCCTCCGTTATCGTAGCGGAGGGCCCTTCCGTTTCTCCCATGCTACCCGATATTCCGTAGGAGCCGTCCATCGTGAACGTCGCCATTCCTACCCGCGTGGCCGGGCGATCCCCGCGCCGCCGCCTGCTCAGCCCCGACAACCGGGGTCTGGTCCTGTCCCTGATCCTCACCGCGCAACTGATGGTGGTGCTCGACGCGACCGTGGTGAACGTCGCGCTGCACGACATCAGGGGTGCACTGCACTTCTCCACCGCCGGGCTGTCGTGGGTGATCAACGCGTACACCCTCAGCTTCGGCGGCCTGTTGCTGCTCGGTGCCCGTGCCGGCGACCTGCTCGGCCGCCGGAGGGCCTTCCTGGGCGGGGTGAGCGTGTTCACGCTCGCCTCGCTGGCCGGTGGCCTGGCCTCCGGCCCCGCCGAACTGCTGATCGCCCGGGCGGTGCAGGGCGCGGGCGGCGCGTTCGCCGCGCCCTCGGCGCTGGCGCTGCTGATGACGATGTTCCCGGAGGCGCGCGAACGCACCCGGGCGATCGGGCTGTACACCGCGGTGTCGGTCGGCGGCGCCGCCGTCGGACTGATCGCCGGGGGGATGCTCGCCGAGTGGGCCTCGTGGCGCTGGGTCTTCTTCGTGAACGTCCCGGTCGGTCTGGTGCTGGTCGCCCTGGCCGGGCGGGTACTGCTGGAGACCCCACGCCGCGACGGCCAGTTCGACGTGGCGGGGGCGGCAGCCTCGACCCTCGGCATGGCGGCGCTGGTGTACGGATTCGTCTCGGCGGCGG
>SCQZ01000517.1 GCA_004299665.1 Jatrophihabitans sp. | reverse complement strand
GCTGTACACCTATCCGAACGCGCCCACCTTCGAGGCACAGATCAAGCCGGTTCCCGACCTGGCCACGGCCATGCCGACGATCACCGACAACGGCACCGTGTACACCATCCACATCCGCAAGGGCGCGATGTGGGACACCCACCCGGCGCGCCAGGTGACGGCCCAGGACGCCGTCCGCGGGCTGCAGCGACTGTGCAACCCCGCGCAACCCACCGGCGCCCCCGGCTACTTCACCGGCACGATCAAGGGGATGGCCGCCTACTGCGCGGGCTTCGCCAAGGTATCGGCCACCAGCGCGGCCGCGATGAAGGACTACATCGACAGCCACCCGGTCGCCGGGCTCAAGGCCGTCGACGCCACGACCTTGCAGATCACCCTCACGCAGCCGGCCACGGACTTCGTCAACATCCTGGCACTGCCGTTCTCCTCGCCCGCCCCGGTGGAGTACCTCGACTACATCCCGGGCAGCGCGCAGCAGGCGCAGCACACCATCTCCGACGGCCCGTACGCGATCACCGCCTACTCGCCGGGCCGGTCGATCACCCTGGCCCGCAACCCGGCGTGGCACTCCTCCACCGACCCGATCCGCAAGGCGTACGTGAACGCCATCCAGGTCACCGAGGGCGGCAACGAGCAGGGGACGCAGCAGCAGATCGCCGCCGGCACCCAGGACATGGACTGGGACCAGAACGTCCCGACCGCCGACCTCGCCTCGCTGGCGGCCGGCCACAGTCCCGACCTGGTGATCGGCCCGTCCGGGGACAACTACATCACGATCAACCCGTACATCGCGATCAACCTGCAGAGCCCGAACAACGGTGGCGCCCTGTCGAAGCTCAAGGTGCGCCAGGCGTTGGAGTACGCCTTCAACAAGACGGCCGACTCGCAGGTCTACGGCGGCAAGCTGATCTCGCAGCCGCTCAACCAGGTCATCCCGAAGGGCAGCGTCGGCTACGTGTCCGGCTACGACCCGTACCCGACGCCGGGCAACAACGGTGACCCCGCCAAGGCCAAGCAGTTGCTCGCGGAGGCGGGTTACCAGCCCGGACAGATCACGCTGAAGCTGCCGTACCGCACCACCACCGTGCACCCGCAGATCGCGCAGACGGACGCGGCGGCACTCAAGGCGGCGGGGTTCAACGTGCAGTTGATCGCGGTCACCCCCGCGAACGACTTCTACACGCAATACCTGCAGAACCCGAGCGCGACCAAGCGCGGCTCCTGGGACATCGCCGAGGCAGGCTGGATCCCCGACTGGATGGGCAACAACGGCCGCTCGGTCATCGAGCCGCTGTTCGACGGCCGCAGCTACGGCCCGGGGTCGACCGACTACGGCGACTACAACAGCCCGCAGATGAACGCCCTCATCGACAAGGCCCTCTCGGCCACCTCCGAGTCCGCCGCCGCCGGCATCTGGCAGCAGGCGGCGAAACTCGCGATGCAGGACGCGGTGATCGTGCCGATCGGCGCGCAGAAGGTCGCGGTCATGCACTCCTCGCGGGTGAAGGGCTGCTACTTCAACTTCTTCAACGAGAACTGCGACATCACCAACGTCTGGCTGTCGGGCAGCTGACGACCACGGCGGCGGCCGTCCGCACCCGCGCGACGGCCGCCGCTCCCGGGGAGAGGTGGTGCGCGATGCGCTTGCTCGAGGTCAGCGACCTGACGGTCAGCTTCCCGACGCCCGACGGACTCGTCCAGGCCGTACGCGGCCTGAGTTTCGGTCTCGACGCGGGCCAGACCCTGGGCATCGTCGGTGAGTCCGGGTCGGGCAAGAGCGTGTCGACGCAGACGATCGCCGGACTCACCCGCGGTGCCCGGGTCACCGGCACCGCGCTGTTCGACGGTGAGGACCTGCTGGCCATGGACGCGCACCGGCTGCGCGGGATCCTCGGCGGGCAGATCGCGATGATCTTCCAGGATCCGCTCTCCAGCCTGCACCCGTACTACCGGATCGGCTGGCAGATCGTGGAGATGATCCGCGAGCACACACCCTGCTCGCGGCGCGAGGCGACCGGCCGGGCGATCGAGTTGCTGGGGCTGGTCGGGATACCCGAGCCGGAGCAGCGCATCCGCGACTACCCGCACCAGTTCTCCGGCGGCATGCGGCAGCGCGTGATGATCGCCATGGCGCTCGCCCTGCACCCGAGGCTGCTCGTCGCCGACGAGCCGACGACCGCCCTGGACGTGACGGTGCAGGCCCAGATCCTCGAACTGATGCAGGACCTGCAGCGGCGCTTCGGCATCGCGATCATCCTCATCACGCACGACCTCGGGGTCGTGGCCGGCATGGCCGATGAGGTGCTGGTGATGTACGCCGGGCGGGCCATGGAGCACTCCCCCCGGCGCGACCTCTACTACCGGCCGCACCACCCGTACACCGTCGGGTTGCTCGACTCGCTACCGGAGGGCGGAGACCCGGGGGAACGGCTCCGCCCGATCCCGGGGCAGCCGCCCAGCATGATCGATCCACCGTCCGGTTGCCCGTTCCACCCCCGGTGCGGGTTCGCGATGGACCGCTGCGCCGTCGAGGCGCCGCCGCTGCGGCCCGTGCCGGGCGCCGTCGGCACCCACGGGTCGGCCTGCTGGCTGCCGCTGTCGCTGCTCGGGCGCGACGGCGTCGCCGACCGGCGGGCGCAGTACGCCGCGGCCCACCGCAGCGCGCAGGTCGTCCGGTGACGGGCGTGCACGAGACCGTCGCGCGGGCGCTGCCGGCGACCGGCGAGGTGCTCGTCGACCTGCAGGACGTGGTCAAGTACTTCCC
>SCQZ01000516.1 GCA_004299665.1 Jatrophihabitans sp. | reverse complement strand
GGCGTCGTCGCCGAGACCTGCGACTCCGTCGTGGTGATGTACGGCGGGCAGTGCGTCGAGCGCGCCGGGGTCGGGGAGATCTTCCACGCTCCGGAGATGCCCTACACCTGGGGACTGCTGACCTCCATGCCGCGCATGGACCGCCCCCGGCAGGAGCGGCTGACGCCGATCGCCGGGCAGCCGCCGTCGCTGATCCGGGTGCCGCGGGGGTGCGTTTTCAACCCCCGGTGCGCGTACACCGCGCGGGTGCCCGGCGAGCGCTGCTTCCGGGAGCACCCCGACCTGCTGACCGCCGCCCCCGGCCACGACGTCCGCTGTCACATCCCGCCCGCGGAGCGGCGCCAGCTGTTCCACGACGAGATCGCGCCGAGGCTCTAGATGGCTGCCGACGACACCACGGGCCTGCAGGAGGACCTGCACGGCGCCGCCCAGCTGGAGGGCGCGATCTTGGCCGTGTCCGGGCTGGTCAAGCACTTCCCGATCCGCCGCGGGATCATCATCCGGCGCCAGATCGGGGCGGTGCGCGCCGTCGACGGGATCTCCTTCGCGCTGCGCCGCGGCGAGACCCTCGGCCTGGTCGGCGAGTCCGGCTGCGGCAAGTCGACGGCCGGCCGGGTGGTCACCCGGCTGCTCGAGGCGACCGGCGGCACGATCCGTTTCGACGGCCGCGACATCACCCGGCTGCGCGGGCGGCACATGCGGGTGGTGCGCCGCGACATCCAGATGATCTTCCAGGATCCCTACTCGTCGCTGAACCCGCGCCACACCGTCGGGACCATCGTCGGCGCCCCGTTCCGGATCCAGGGCGTGCGGCCACCGCAGGGACTCAAGGCCGAGGTGCAGTCGCTCATGGAGCGGGTGGGTCTGAACCCCGAGCACTACAACCGGTACCCGCACGAGTTCTCCGGTGGCCAGCGCCAGCGCATCGGGATCGCGCGCGCCATCGCGCTGCACCCCAAGGTGATCGTCTGCGACGAGCCGGTCTCCGCGCTGGACGTGTCGGTCCAGGCACAGGTGGTGAACCTGCTGGAGGACCTGCAGCACGAGTTCGACCTGGCGTACGTGTTCATCGCCCACGACCTGTCCGTGGTGCGCCACATCTCCGACCGGGTAGCCGTGATGTACCTCGGCAAGATCATGGAACTCGCCGACCGCGACACCCTGTACGAGGCCCCGCTGCACCCGTACACCCACGCCCTGATGTCGGCCGTGCCGCTGCCCGAGCCGGACGCCGCGGGCCGGCGGGAACGGATCCTGCTCGCCGGCGACCTGCCCAGCCCGGCCTCGCCGCCCAGCGGGTGCGTGTTCCGCACCCGGTGCCCCAAGTACCGCGACCGCCTGGACGCCGCCCAGCGCGCCCGGTGCGACGGCGAGGTGCCCGAGTTGATACGGCGCGGCACCGGTCACTTCGCCGCCTGCCACTTCCCGGAGGTGCGTACCGACCTGGCCTCCGCGGAGATCCCGGCCGCGGGCGTGTAGCGGTGTCGCCGGCAGGCGGCCGGGGACGGCGGGGCGTGGCCGCACACTGGAGCCATGCAGCCGATCTCCCGCTATCGGTTCGGCGAACTCGTCGACGAGGCGCTGGACCGGCTGCCGCCCGAACTGGCCCGGTTGCTGGACAACGTCGTCGTCCAGGTGCGGGACCGCAACGAGCAGGAGCCCTCGCTGCTCGGCCTGTACACGGGCATCGCGCTGACCGAGCGCGGGCACGACTACACCTTCGCCGCGCCCGACGTCATCGCCATCTACCGGCTCGCGATCTGCGACGTGTGCCGCAGCGAGGAACAGGTGGCGCAGGAGATCGCCGTCACCGTCGCACACGAGATCGGGCACTACTTCGGAATCAGCGAGGAACGGCTGCACGAGCTCGGCTGGGGCTGAGGGGAGGTCTTTACATCGCGGTTACGCTTCGACAGCGATGAGGGGCGAGATCGAATGACGCGGTGCGCACGGCGACGGCGCGGGCCGGCTGCGGCGCTCGCCGCGCTGCTGGTCGGCACCGCGCTGTCGGCATGCAGCGGGAGTTCGGACAGCGCCAGCGTCTCGGTGTTCAGCGTCGAACCCGGCCAGTGCTTCCAGGCGCCCTCCACGGTCCAGGCCGAGCTCAGCTCCCTGACCCGGGTGCCCTGCAGCAAGCCGCACACGCGGGAGGCGTACGCGAACGTCGGCTACGCCGCCCCGGACGGCTCCTCGGGCGGCGCCTACCCGGGGTCGGACGCGCTGACCGCGTTCGCGAACGGCGCCTGCGCGCAGCGGTACGCGGGGTACGTGGGCGTCGACTACCTGGACTCCTCGCTGTTCTTCACGTTCTTGTTCCCGTCGGCGCGCAGCTGGCAGTCCGACGACGACCGCAAGATCATCTGCTTCGTCACCACGACCGGCGCCAAGCTCACGGCCTCGGTCAAGGGGTCGAAGAAGTAGCGGACCGGAAAGGGGACCTCCCATGCCGACCTCGGTGACGACCGGCGCGGTCATGCAGTGCGCCTTCGGGCTGGCGCCCTCGACCTTGAACGTGCTGCCGACCGCACGGGTGATGGTGGAGGGCAAGCCGGCCGCCGACATCACCGCCACCATCCCGATGGTCAACATCCCGCCGTTCGGGATGTGCTCGAGCCTGGCGAACCCGACCGTCGCCGCCGCGACCGCTGCCGCGCTCGGCGTGCTCACCCCGATGCCCTGCGTCCCCGCCCCCGGGGGGACCTGGGTGCCGCCCGCGCCGACGACCTTGGTGGCCGGCAAGCCGGCCCTGGCGAGCGGCGCGGTGCTCACCTGCGCCTGGGGCGGCGTGATCTCACTGACCTTCCCGGGGGCCGTCCGCACCAACGTGAGTTGAGGTCCGGTCCGCTTCGTCCGGATTGCTCCGATGGCGTACGCGGCGGCCGTGTCGATCGTTTCTAGGCCCCGGCGCAAAAATTTG
>SCQZ01000515.1 GCA_004299665.1 Jatrophihabitans sp. | reverse complement strand
GCCGTGCGGCCTACCGTCAGGAACGAATGACGACCGTGGGATTCGGTGCGGCCGTCGCCGGCGTGGCGACCCGTTGCGGCGGGCCGCGCAGCCAGGAGGTGGCAGGTGGCCGACGACCCGGCGCCCCAGCAGGGCGCGCTGTTCGCAGATCCCGCCGCCCCGGGTGACGACGCGATCGGCTACCGCGGCCCCACCGCGTGCGCGGCGGCGGGCATCACCTACCGGCAACTGGACTACTGGGCCCGCACCGACCTCGTCGTCCCGTCGGTGCGCAGCGCCACGGGCTCCGGCAGCCAGCGGCTGTACTCGTTCAAGGACATCCTGGTCCTCAAGGTCGTCAAGCGACTGCTGGACGCCGGGGTCTCGCTGCAGAACATCCGGCTCGCGGTCGACGCGCTGCGGCGCCGCGGCGTGCAGGACCTGGCGCAGGTGACGCTGCTCTCGGACGGCACGACCGTGTACGAGTGCACCTCCAACGAGGAGGTGGTCGACCTGCTGCGCGGCGGGCAAGGGGTATTCGGCATCGCGGTCAGCGGAGCGCTGCGTGAACTGGTCGGCTCGTTGGCGCAGTTGCCCGGCGAGCGGGCCGACGGCGCCGCGCCCGCGACCGCCGGTCCGGTCGGACCCGGCAGCGACGAACTGGCAGCGCGCCGCCAGCGGCGCAGCGCGGCTGGCTGAGGCGCCGGCAGCCGCAGCCGGCCAACCGGTGGCGGACGCCGCTCAGCCACCCGCGCCGAGCACCGCGTCGCGGACCTCGAGCCAGGCGAGCGCGTCGCGGATCCCGTCCGTGATCGACAGTTCGGCGCGCCACCCCAGTGCCTGCTGCGCGCGCCCGACCCGGGCGTAGGCGCCCGCGACGTCGCCGGGACGCGGCGGCCCCTCGCGCACCGGCAACCCCGCGCCGGTGACCTGCTCGAACGCGGCGACCAGCTCGCGCACCGTCGTCCCGGTCCCGGTGCCCACGTTGAGCGCGCGGTACCCGGAGGGCACGACCACGTCGAAGCGTTCCAGGGCACGCACATGGGCACGGGCGAGATCCCACACGTGGATGTAGTCGCGCAGCCCGCTACCGTCCCGGGTCGGCCAGTCGGTGCCGGTGATCGTGAACGCGGTCCCGTCGCGCGCGGCGTCGAGCAGCCGGCCGAGGGCATGGCTGGGGCGGCGGATCTGCAAGCCGGTGCGCAGCCGGGGATCGGCGCCGATCGGGTTGAAGTAGCGCAGTGACAGGGCGGCCACGCGGCCCGTCGCAGCGGTGTCCGCGAGCACCTGTTCCATCATCGCCTTCGTCCGCGCGTAGGGGCTGGCCGGCTCGAGCGGGCAGTCCTCGTCGACGCCGAAGTCCGCGGTCCGCCCGTAGATCGACGCCGAGGAACTGAACAGCACCCGGCGGCAGCCGCCGTCGGTCAGCGACTGCAGCAGGTCGACGGTCTTGGCGACGTTGTTGCGGTAGTACCGCAGCGGGTCGGCGACCGACTCGGGCACGACGATGTGCGCCGCGCAGTGGACCGTCGCCGCGATGTCCGGATGTTCGGCCAGGACCCGCCGCAGCAACGCCGGGTCGGCGATGTCGCCGCAGTAGAACACCCGGCCGGCGACGAAGGGCAGCACCCCGGTGGACAGGTCGTCCACGACGACCGGCAGGTGTCCGGCGTCCAGGCAGGCCGATGCGATGGTCGAGCCGATGAAACCGGCGCCGCCGGTGATGAGGATCTTCACAGGTACTCCAGTCGGCCGACGATCGGCCGATTATCTCCGACGTACCGCTCGCGAAGGATGAGGTGGATGGGCACGACGACGGAGCAGGACGCGCCGGCCGGCCGGGAACTGGTCCTGGTCGCCGACGACGACCGCGACATCCGTGACCTGGTGACGGTCAAGCTGCGCCAGGCCGGGTACGAGGTCGTGGCCGTCGGCGACGGCGTCGAGGCGCTGGCCGTGCTGCGGGAGCGGCGCCCGGCCCTGGCGGTACTGGACGTGATGATGCCGGGACTGTCGGGCCTGGACGTCGTGCGTCAGGCGCGCGAGAGCGGCGAGGACGCGGGTGTGGCCGTCGTGCTGCTGACCGCGAAGAGCCGCGAGTTCGACATCGAGACCGGATTCGCCGTGGGCGCGGACGACTACATCGTCAAGCCGTTCAGCCCGCGGGAGTTCCTGTCCCGGGTGAACGCGGTCCTGTCCCGCGTTCGCGGGTGAGGCGATGATCCTTGCCACCGCCGTCAACCGCGCACTGCTGACGCTGGTCGCCGCCTGCGTGCTGCTGGCCGCGGTGACCGCGATCCGGCGGGCGATGCGCGTGCGGCTGGCCGCCCGGCGGGACCGGACGCTCGAGCCGTTGCGTCCGGTGCTGCTCGACCTGCTCGCCGGGGACGACGCGCAGGTCACGGCCGCCACCGCCCGGCTGCGCGGCGTCACCGCCCGCGAATGGCGGGCGTGCGAGCCGGTGCTGCTCGAGTACCTCGGCAAGTTCCGCGGCGCCGCCGTGAACCCGTTGCGGGAGATCCTCACCGCGCGCGGCGCCATCCGGCGGGTCCGCGCCGCGGTCGGCGCGCGCTCGCCGGTCGTCCGGGCGGGCGCCGCCCGGACGCTGGGCCTGCTCGACGTGCGCGGCGGCGTCCCCGTCCTGGTGCGGTTGCTGCGCGACCGGGACCCGCAGGTGCGGATCGTCGCGGCCCGCGCGCTGGGCCGGCTGGCCGAACCGGCGACGGCATCCGCGCTGTTCGCCGCGCTGTCCGGATCGCGCACCGTGCCCGCCGGCGTCGTGGCCGAGGCCCTGGTGCAGTTCGGCGACGGCGCCGCCGGGGCGGTCGGGCAGGCGCTCGGTGCCGGCACCCTCGTCGAGCGTGAGGTCGCCGCCGACGTCGCCGGGCTCACCGGCGCGGTGGCGCTGACCGGGGCGCTGCGCGCGAGACTCGAACTCGAGCCGGACCCCGACGTCCGCGCCCACGTCGCGACCTCGCTCGGCCGACTGGGCAACCCGTCCGCGCTCGCGGGCCTTCGCGCGGCGCTGGCGGCGACGAACCCGGCCGTCGTGCGGTCGGCCGCGGCAGAGGCGCTCGGGTCCCTGGGCGACGACGGCGCGGTGCCGGCGCTGGGCTCCCTGCTGGACGAGCCGGGCTCGCTCGCGGACGTCGCGGCGGCGGCGCTGGTGCGTCTCGGCCCGGCGGGCCTGGCCGCGCTGAGGGCCGCCGCCGGCCAGATCCCCTCCGCGGCCGCCGGCGCGCTCGCCGTGGCCGCCCTGCGCGGCGAGCCGGTGCCGCGATGAGTGCGCTGCGCGAGGCGGTGGTGGCCGTCGTCGACGCGGCGGCCGCGCCACTGCTGGTGTATTTCCTCGTGATCAACACCAGCTACCTGATCCTGATCGGGCTCGCCGCCCTCGACTTCCGCCGGTTCCTGCGCCGGCAGGACTTCGCGGGCAAGGACATCCTGCTCGCCAGTCCGCTCACGCCGGGGATCTCGATCATCGTCCCCGCATTCGACGAGCAGGCGGGCATCGTCGCGTCGGTCCAGGCCATGCTCGCGCTGCACTACCCCCTCCACGAGGTCGTCGTCGTGGACGACGGGTCGACGGACCGCACGTTCGAGCGGTTGCAGAACGCCTTCGACCTGGTCGCGGTGCCACGCCGGGTGCCGCAGGAGATCCCACCCGGGAGGCGGTGCGGTCGGTGCACGTCCCGCGCGACGGGCGCACCCCGCTGCTCGTCGTGCGCAAGGCCAACAGCGGGCGATCCGACGCGATCAACGTCGGGATCAATGCCGCCCGGCTGCCGCTCGTGGCGATGGTCGACGCGGACTCGATCCTCGACCCGGACGCGCTGCTGGTCGTCGCCAAGCCGTTCGTCGACGACCCGGTGCGCACGATCGCGACCGGAGGGGTGATCCGGGCCGTCAACGGCTGCCGGGTCGTGGCGGGCCGCGTCGTCGACGTGCGCATGCCGCGCCAGTGGGTGGCCCGCATCCAGTCGGTGGAGTACCTGCGGGCGTTCCTTCTCGGCCGCGCCGGCTGGTCCCGGATGCGCGCGCTCATCCTGATCTCGGGCGCCTTCGGGCTGTTCCGGCGCGACGCCGTGCTCGCGGCGGGCGGCCTGGACCCGGACTGCATCGGCGAGGACTTCGAACTGGTGATGCGGCTGCACCGCGCGATGCGGCGCCAGCGGCGGGACTACCGGGTCAGTTTCGTTGCCGAGCCGGTGTCGTGGACCGAGGTGCCGCCGACGCTCGCCATGCTCGGCCGCCAGCGCCGGCGCTGGCACCGCGGGCTGTGGGAGGTGCTGTGGGGCTACCGGGCAGTGTTCGCCAACCCCCGGTACGGCCGGGTCGGGCTACTGGCGATTCCGTACTACTGGTTCTTCGAACTGATCGCGCCGGTCGTCGAACTGCTCGGTGTGGTGCTGGTGGTCGCCGGGCTCGCCGTCGGCGCCGTGGACGTCGGGTACGCGGTGGAGTTCCTCCTGGTCGCCTACGCCTTCGCCGTGCTCGTCACCCTCTCGGCGCTGGCGGTCGAGGAGTTCTCCTTCCACCGGTACCAGCGCTGGCGCGACCTCGCGACGGCGCTCGCCGCAGCGGTGCTGGAGAACGTCGGCTACCGCCAGCTCACGGCCTGGTGGCGGGTCCAGGGACTGGCCGCGGCGCTGGCGGGACGCAAGCCCGTCTGGGGCGCCATGACGCGCCAGGGCTTCGGGGCCGAGAGCGAAGGGGCGTCCCTGTGACACTGCCCGTGACACTGCCCGTGACGGTCCCGGGGACACTCCCGGTGACCGCCGCCGTGGCGCCGGCGGTGCCCGTCGGTGTCGAGCGGCGGCGCACGGCCCGCAAGGACACCGTGCGCCGACGGCTGCGGCGCCTGGTGCTCGGCGTCGTCGCCCTCATGCTCATGTCGCTGCTGGTCGGGCTGTTCGCGCTGCAGATCGCGACGGGCAACGTCTCCAAGCTGGCTGCCGGGTACGGCCCGGCCTCGGACGCCGCCTCGGACGCGCTCACCTACATGCTGGACGCCGAGACCGGGATTCGCGGGTACCAACTCTCCGGTGACCCGGCCGACCTGCAGCCGTACCTGCGCAGCGAGCCGAAGATCATTCCGACGCTGGACTCGATTGCGACGCTGCTGCACGGCGTGGGTTACCACGACCTGGATCGGGCCTTGGGCTCCGAGCGTGCCGCGGCCGCGCAGTGGCTGCAGACCGTCGTGGATCCCGTCGTGCTGGGCGGCCGGCCGGCGTTCTCCGCCGCGCGCGACGCGCTCGGCATCCGGTTGCTGGACGAGTTCCGCCGGCAGAACGCCGTCGTGCTCTCGACGTTGCGCGCCGAGCGGAGCAGCATCCGCAGCGACCTGCAACGCTTCCGCGATGCGATGCGCATCGTCGTCGTGGTGGTCACGCTCGTCGCTGTCGGCGTCGGCAGCTACCTCGGCGTCCGGATCGCCGCGAGCATCTCCGGACCGCTGGAACGGTTGTGGGACACCACGAACGGCCTGCGCGCCGGGGACCTGTCGGCACGCACCGAGGTGAGTTCCGGGCCGGTGGAGGTGCGCGACGTCGCCGCCGAGGTCGACCGGCTCGGCGAGCAGGTCCAGGCGCACAACGCCGCGCAACTGGCCGCCGCAGCGCTGCGCGACCGCGTGCAGGCCCTGAGCGAGTCGCTGCACCTGGGCGTCGACGCCGGCACCCTGGCGCAGGGTCTGGTCATGGGCCTGGGGGCGGTGTTCGGGGCGGACCGGGTGCGACTGCACACCTTCGACGACAACCGGGCGCCCGGCCTGACCGTCGAGTGGCACGCACCACGGCTTGCGGGCACGGCCGAGGACGGGGACGTCGATGCGGCGGCGATGCGCGCGCTGGCCAACCGGTTGTGGAGCGGTGCCGGCCTGATCGCGATCGCCGACCTCGACGTCGAGCAGGTCCCGGGCGCGTTCGCCCGGCTGGCCGAGCAGGCTCGTGAGCGGGGCACCCGGGCCGCGCTGCTGGCCGCGGTCGGGGAGGGCGCCTCCGCGTTCGGCGTCCTGAGCCTGTCCTTCGCCGGCCGTCCCCACGCCTGGACCGCCGTCGAGCTCAGCCTGGTCCGCCAGCTCTGTGCCGAGCTGGCGCAGCGGCTCGTCCAGGGGCACGTGATGTCCAGGCAGCAGGAGCTCATCACGCAACTGCGCGAGCTGGACGAGGCCAAGACCGCCCTCGTCTCCACCGTGTCCCACGAACTGCGCACACCGCTGACCTCCATCGCGGGCTACCTGGAACTGGTGCTCGACGGTGAGGCCGGCGCCGTGGGCGACGAGGCGCGCGACATGCTGACGGTGGTCGAGCGCAACGTCGTGCGGTTGCGCACCCTCATCGAGGACCTGCTCACGCAGTCGCGCATCGAGGCCGGTCGGTTACGGGTCACCGTCACCCGGATCGACCTGCGCGAGGTCGTCTCCGACGTGATCGCCGCGCTGGCCCCGATCGCGGACAGCCGCGAGGTGGCACTGGTGGCCGACGTGCCGGCCGCGGCAGACCTGCACGTCGAAGGCGACCTGCGCCAGCTGGAGCAGGCGCTGACGAACCTGGTGGCGAACGCCGTCAAGTTCACCCCCGAACAGGGCCGGGTCAGCGTCCACGGATTCGTGGCCGAGGACCGTGCCGTGCTCGAGGTGTCCGACACGGGCATCGGCATCCCGGCCGAGGAGCTGCCGAGGCTGTTCGAGCGGTTCTACCGCGCCTCCAACGCCGCGTCGGCGGAGATCCCGGGAACCGGCCTGGGGTTGTCGATCGTGCAGCAGATCGTGCAGGCGCACGGCGGGCAACTCGCCGTGGAGTCGACGGTCGGCGCGGGCACGACGTTCCGCATCCGGCTGCCGGCGGTGACGCCGGTACCGGTCGGCTGATAACGTCGGCACAGGCCGTCACAGCGCGCTCGGGAGAGTCCGGGACCGACGCGGCCCCGGCGCCGAAGGGGCAACCTCCCCGGAACCTCTCAGGCAGCAGGGACCGAGCGCGTCAGGCCGCTCTGGAGGGCCGCCGACAGAGGGGGAGACCGGGCGCGCGACAGGCGCCCGGCCGGTTCTCTCGATCGGTAGGAGCGGTGCGGCGATGGCGAACCTTCGCAACCTCGAGCAGGCAGATCGCTTCGTGTCCCGGCACGTCGGCGTGCCGGAGGGGGCGGACCGGCAGCGCATGCTGGCGGCGGTCGGCTACACCTCCATGCAGGCGCTGCTCGCGGACGCGTTGCCCGAGGCGATCCGGGAACGGCTGGCGCTCGCGCTGCCCGCGGCGCTGTCCGAGTCCGAGGCCGCCGCGCAGCTGCACGCGCTGGCCGGGCGCAACTCGGTGCTGACCTCCATGATCGGGCTCGGCTACCACGACACCATCACCCCGGCGGTGATCCGGCGCTGCGTGCTGCAGAACCCGGCCTGGTACACCGCCTACACGCCCTACCAGCCGGAGATCAGCCAGGGCCGGCTGGAGGCACTGATCAACTTCCAGACCGTCGTCGAGGACCTGACCGCGCTACCGGTCGCCGGGGCGTCGGTGCTGGACGAGGCCACGGCGGCCGCGGAGGCGATGGCCCTGACCCACCGGGCGTCGCGGTCCGGGTCGGTGTTCGTCGTCGACCAGGACGTGCTGCCGCAGACGCTCGACGTGGTGCGGACCCGCGCGACGCCGCTGGGGCTGCAGGTCGTCGTGCACGATCTGGCCCAGCCGCTGCCGCAGGCCGGCGGGGAGGTGTTCGGGGTCCTGGTGCAGTACCCGGGCGCCTCCGGTGCCGTGCGCGACCTCGAACCGATCGTCGCGCGGGCCCACGAGCGCGGAGCGCTCGCGGTCGTCGCCGCCGACCTGCTGGCCCTGACCCTGCTGCGGCCGCCGGGGGAGGTGGGCGCCGACGTCGCCGTCGGCAGCACCCAACGCTTCGGCGTCCCGCTCGGCTTCGGCGGACCCCACGCCGGCTACCTCGCGGTGCGGGCCGGGCTCGAGCGCCAACTGCCCGGGCGCCTGGTCGGCGTCTCGGTGGACGCCGACGGCGCCCCGGCCTACCGGCTCGCGCTGCAGACCCGCGAACAGCACATCCGCCGCGAGAAGGCGACCTCCAACATCTGTACCGCGCAGGTGCTGCTCGCGGTGATCGCCTCGATGTACGCGGTGTACCACGGCAGCGAGGGCCTCACCGCGATCGCGCGGCGGGTGCACCTGCTCGCCGGGGCGCTGCGCGCCGGCCTGCGCGAGGCCGGCGTCGAGGTGGCGCCCGGGGCGATCTTCGACACCGTCACCGCGCGTCTGCCCGGACGGGCCGGTGCCGTCGTGCGGGCCGCCCGCGACCTCGGTGTGAACCTGCGGGAGGTCGACCGCGACACGGTCGCGGTCGCATGCGACGAGGTGACGGCCCGCGAGCACCTCGTCGCGGTGTGGGAGGCCTTCGGCGTCCCGCTCGGCGCCGAGGACGTGGAGCGGCTCGCCGAGCCGGGCATACCGGTCGAGGTGGCCCGGACCTCGCCGTTCCTGACCCACCCGGTGTTCTCCGCCCACCGTTCCGAGACGGCGATGCTGCGCTACCTGCGCCGCCTCGCCGACCGGGACTACGCCCTGGACCGCGGGATGATCCCGCTGGGCTCGTGCACGATGAAGCTCAACGCCGCCACGGAGATGGAGCCGATCACGCTGCCCGGGTTCGCGAACCTGCACCCGTTCGCCCCGGCCGACCAGTTCGGCGGCTACCGCACCCTGTTCGCCGACCTGCAGCGCTGGCTGGCCGAGATCACCGGCTACGACGCGGTGTCGCTGCAGCCGAACGCCGGCTCGCAGGGCGAGTTCGCCGGGCTGCTGGCCATCCGCAACTACCACCTCGCCCGCGGCGAGGGGCACCGCGACGTCTGCCTCATCCCGGCGTCGGCTCACGGCACCAACGCGGCCTCGGCCGTCATGGCGGGCATGAAGGTCGTCGTCGTCGCCACCGGTGGCGACCAGGGTGAGATCGACATGCAGGACCTCACGGCGAAGATCGCCGCGCACGCCTCCTCCCTCGCGGCGATCATGGTCACCTACCCGTCGACGCACGGCGTGTTCGAGCAGCACATCGACCGGGTCTGCGCCCTCGTCCACGACGCCGGCGGCCAGGTCTACGTGGACGGCGCCAACCTCAACGCGATGGTGGGGCTGGCCCGTCCCGGCAGGTTCGGCGCGGACGTGTCCCACCTGAACCTGCACAAGACCTTCTGCATCCCGCACGGCGGCGGCGGTCCGGGTGTCGGCCCGATCGGGGTGCGCGCGCACCTCGCGCCGTACCTGCCCAACCACCCGCTGCAACCCGAGGCCGGGCCCGCCACCGGTTCGGGCGCCGTCGCCGCCGCGCCCTGGGGGTCGGCCTCGATCCTGCCGATCACCTGGGCCTACATCCGGATGATGGGCCCGGACGGGCTCGCCGAGGCCACGGCGCAGGCGATCCTGTCGGCCAACTACCTGGCCGCGCGGCTGCGCGGGCACTACCCGGTGCTCTACGCCGGCGCGAACGGGCTCGTCGCGCACGAATGCATCCTGGACCTGCGGGCGATCACCCGGGAGACCGGCGTCACGGTCGACGACGTCGCCAAGCGGCTGATCGACTACGGCTTCCACGCCCCGACGATGTCGTTCCCGGTCGCGGGCACGTTGATGGTGGAGCCCACCGAGTCCGAGGACCTGGGCGAACTGGACCGGTTCGTGGACGCGATGATCGCCATCCGCGCCGAGATAGCTCGGGTCGGCTCGGGGGAGTGGCCGGCCGATGACAACCCGCTCGTCAACGCCCCGCACACCGCGGAGTCCCTCGCCGGGGCATGGGAGCACCCGTACTCGCGGGGCGAGGCGGCGTTCCCGGCCGGCGTCGACCCCCGCTCGAAGTACTGGCCGCCGGTGCGGCGTATCGACGGGGCGTTCGGCGACCGCAACCTGGTCTGCGCCTGCCCGCCCATGGAGGCCTACGCCTGACCCGGGGCGGGATGCCGGCACTCACCGGTGTTGGTAACGATTACCGGTTAGACTGGTACGCATGGCGCGACAGCGAGCGACCCGGCAGGGGTCGGCGATCCACGACGCACTGCGCGAGGCGGGCGGGTTCCGCAGCGCGCAGGACGTGTACGCCACCCTGCGCGCGCACGGGGCCCCGGTGGGGCTCTCGACCGTCTACCGGCACCTGCAGTCCCTGGCGGACGAGGGCAGCGTCGACGTGATCCACACCCCG
>SCQZ01000514.1 GCA_004299665.1 Jatrophihabitans sp. | reverse complement strand
CGGCACCGGCCGGGTCTCCTCGACCGTCTCCAGCCGGTAGCCGTCGCCGAGTTGTTCGTGCCGGGCGATGACGAAGGTCTGCTGCGACACGGCGGCCAGCGCCTCGAGGACGGTGGTCGTGTCCTCGCGGCGCAGCGCGATCCAGACCGCGGCAGGCAGCGCCGTGCCGTCCGTGCCGCCCGTGCCGTCAGCGCCACCTGCGCCGCACCCCGCGAACCTGACCTCCGGCGGCTGCGGGTCGTGCCAGCCGCGCTCCTCCCGGGCGCGGACGACGGCGCCCATGACGGCGACCACGCGGGCCGCGGCGTCGGTGAGCGCCGCGAACTCGCGCAACCGCGTCGAGCGGGACTGCTCATGGGCGGGCGAGCTCACGCCCCGAGTCTGCCCCGCCAGGCGGCCGATCTGCGGGATTTGCGCCCCGTCAGTCCGCGCTGACGCCCAGCAGCCCTGCCCCGTTGTGCCAGCACACGGCGCGCAGCCAGTCGTCGCCGTGTCCGAGCCGCGCCAGCGACTCCAGCTGGGTGGCGTACGGGTAGGGGATGTTCGGGAAGTCGCTGCCCAGCACGATCCGGTCACCCCGGTCGCGGTAGCGGGCGTTCACCTCGGCCGGCAGCGGCGCGAGGCGCTCCATGAACGGCGTCGCGACCATCGTCGTGTCCAGGTGGACGTTCGGGTACCGGTCCACGAATGCCAGGTGTTCGGCGAACTCCGGCGCGCCCGCGTGCGCGATCACCGCCGTCAGCCGCTGATGGGCCGCGAGCACCTCCCCGAACGGCCCGGGGCCGGTGTGGCGGCCCGGTATCGGCCCGGAGCCGCAGTGCACGACGACGGGCACGGCAGCCTCGGCGAGCATCCCCCACACAGCGGCGAGCAGTGGGTCGCGCGGGTCGTACCCGCCGACCTGCACGTGGACCTTGAACACCCGCGCGCCGGCGTCGAGCGCCTGACGCACGTAGCCCGGGGCGGACGGCTCGGGGTAGAACGTCGCGGTCGGGACGCACCCGGGCGTCGCGGCGGCGAAGTCGCGCGCCCACGCGTTCAGGCTCTCGGCCATTCCCGGCCGGTGCGGGTACAGCAGCGACGGGAAGGCACGCACCCCGAGCGCGGCCAGCGTCTCGATACGCTCGCGCTCCGGCGTGCGGTACTGCACCGGCCAGGCGGTCCCGTAGTGCTGCTCGGCGTCGTCGAAGTACCGCCAGACGGCGTCCATGACCGGCTGCGGCATGAAGTGCACGTGGACGTCCACCAGCCCGGGCAGCCCGAGCCGCTGCCACCAGCCGGGCACCTCGGCGTCGTTCACCCGATCATGCCCTTGGCGCGCCGCCCGAGCGCCTTGCGCACCTCGCGGTCGGCGTCGCGGCGGGCGAGGTCCTGGCGCTTGTCGTAGGACTTCTTGCCCTTGGCGAGGGCGATCTCCACCTTGACCTTGCCCTGGGAGAAGTACAGCGACAGCGGGACGAGCGTCAGCCCACTCTCCTTGGTCTTGCCGATCAGCCGCAGGATCTCGCCGCGGTGCAGCAACAGCTTGCGGGTGCGCCGCGGCTCGTGGTTGGTCCAGCTGCCCTGCTCGTACTCGGGGATGTGCACGTTGCGCAGGTAGACCTCGCCGTCGTCGATCGTCGCGAACCCGTCGACCAGCGAGGCGCGCCCCAGCCGCAGCGACTTCACCTCGGTCCCGGTCAGGACGACGCCGGCCTCGTAGGTGTCCAGGATCGCGTAGTCGTGGCGCGCCTTACGGTTCTGGGCGATCAGCTTGCGGCTGGTGTTCCGGTTGCTCGACCTGTCCTGCGCGGGCACGCCTACAACCGTACGTAGAAGCGCAACGTGAGAAACGCGGTGATGCCGGACAGCACGATGCCGACGATCAGGCCGCTGCCGCCGGCCACGAGGACGTCGTTGATGGACAGGTTGGGGATGACGCCGTGCCGGGTGGGCCCCTCGAAGATGTTGTCCAGGACGTAGTGCTTCCCGGCCCAGATGAGCCCGATCGCGACCAGTCCACCGATGGCCGCGGCGATCACCGCCTCGAGCATGAACGGCAGTTCGGTCATCCACCGCGACGCCCCGACCAGGCGCATGATCGAGGTCTCGTTCTTGCGTTGCGAGGCCGCCACCTGGATGGTGTTCGCGATCAGCAGCACGGACGCGACGAGCACGACGATGGCGATGATGATCGAGAACCAGCGGGCGCTGTCGATGATGTTCAGCAGTGTGTTGATGGTGTCGATCTGGTTGTTGACCCGGCCGATCCCGGTCACCTTGGCGTACTTGGCGGCGAAGGCGGCGTAGTCCTTCTGCAGGTCCTTCAGCTTGACCGTGAAGGAGGCCGGCAGGTCGCCGAGGTGCAAGAAGTTGCCGGTGCTGCCGGCGAGCTGCTCCTTGCCCCGCTGGAAGGCCTCCTGCTCGGAGACGTAGCGCTCGGACTGGACCAGCGGGTCGGAGTCGAGCATCTGCTTGATGGCGGCGGTCTGCTCGGGCGTCGTCTTCTCGGTGCAGTTCGGGTCCGCCGTGTGCAGTTGCGCGCACAGGTAGACCGAGACGTTGATCTTGTCCTCGTACTTCTGCCGGAACTTGGTGATCTCGGTGTTGGCGAGGATGGCCGCGCCGACGAAGCCCAGGGCGATGGCCGTGCTGAGCACCAGCGCAATCGTCATCGTCGCGTTCCGGCGGATGCCGGCGAAGACCCCGGACACCACGAAGTTGGCGCGCATTACTTCCTCACTGTTCGACCTGCACGGATTGGTTCTGCATTCCGGCGCGGGGCACGGACATCGGCCGACGTCAGCGGCCGACCCCGTACACGCCCCGCGACTGGTCGCGGATGATCTTGCCGAACTCGAGTTCGATCACCCGGCGGCGCATGGCGTCGACGATGTTGTTGTCGTGGGTGGCCATGACGACGGTGGTACCGGTGCGGTTGATCCGCTCCAGCAGGCTCATGATGCCCTGGCTGGTGTCGGGGTCCAGGTTGCCGGTCGGCTCGTCGGCGAGCAGGACCAGCGGCCGGTTGACGAACGCCCGGGCGATCGCGACGCGCTGCTGCTCACCGCCGGACAGCTCGTTCGGCATCCGCTGCGCCTTGCCGTTCAGGCCCACCAGGTCCAGCACCTCGGGCACGGTGCGCTTGATCGCCTTCGGCGACTTGTTGATGACCTCGAGGGCGAAGGCGACGTTCTCGTAGACCGTCTTCTTCGGCAGCAGCCGGAAGTCCTGGAACACGCAGCCGATCTTGCGCCGCAGTTCGGGGACCTTGCGCCTGGGCATCTTGTTCAGACTGCGACCGTTCACGGCCACCAGCCCGACGTCGGAGACCTCCTCGCGCAGCAGCAGCCGCAGGACGGTGGTCTTGCCCGAACCGGACTGGCCGATCAGGAAGACGAACTCGCCCTTCTCCACGGCGAAGGTGACGTCGTCGAGCGCGGGCCGGGCACCGGCGGGGTAGACCTTGGTGACGTTCTGGAGCCGGATCACAGGGCCGAAGTTTACCCAACGGAACCGCTCACGCCGGGCACCCCGACACGCCCCCTCGCAGCCGGGTCACAGTCGCCGCACAAACTCGTTGTGCTGCGGTTGCTACCGTCGCATGTCGTGGCAGCACCCGCCCCCCGGCCGCTCGCGACCGTCGACCCCGCTCGCGGTGACGCCCTCATCCGCGCCGAGGGCCTCACCAAGACCTTCGGCGAGTTCACCGCCGTCGCCGGCATCGACTTCGCCGTCGAGCGCGGCGAGGCCTTCGGATTCCTGGGCCCCAACGGCGCGGGCAAGTCCTCGACCATGCGGATGATCGCCTGCGTCGCCCCGATCACGGCCGGAACCTTGCAGATCCTGGGCATGGATCCGGTGACCCAGGGCCCGACGATCCGCGGCCGGCTCGGCGTCGTC
Organism: Jatrophihabitans sp.; assembly: GCA_004299665.1. Taxonomy (GTDB): domain Bacteria; phylum Actinomycetota; class Actinomycetes; order Mycobacteriales; family Jatrophihabitantaceae; genus FW021-bin43. Next base: position 11,673 of record SCQZ01000514.1, on the reverse strand, counting down.
CCGCAGCAGGACACCCTCGACCTGGAGCTGACCGTCCGCGAGAACCTGTACATCTATGGTCGCTACTTCGGCATGTCGCGGGCCGAACTGCGCCCCAAGGTCGAGGAGCTCATCGACTTCGCCCAGCTCACCGAGCGGGCGGACGCGAAGGTCGAGCCGCTGTCGGGCGGCATGAAGCGCCGGCTGACGATCGCCCGGTCGTTGATCAACGACCCGGACATCCTGCTGCTCGACGAGCCGACCACGGGGCTGGATCCGCAGGCCCGGCACGTGCTCTGGGACCGGCTCTACCGGCTCAAGCAGCAGGGCGTGACGCTCGTGCTGACCACCCACTACATGGACGAGGCCGAGCAGTTGTGCGACCGCCTCGTCGTCATGGACTCGGGCCGCATCGTCGCCGAGGGGTCGCCGCTGCACTTGATCGGCGAGCACTCCACGCGCGAGGTCGCCGAACTGCGCTTCCCGCCCGGGGAGAACGCCGCCGCGGCCGAGCGGCTGGCCGGCATGCTCGACGGCGCCAGCGAGCGGGCCGAGGTGCTCCCGGACCGCGTCCTGCTGTACGTCGCCGACGGCGAGCGGGCCGTGGCGCGCGCCCACGAACAGGGCCTGTCGCCGGTGTCCAGCCTGGTGCGACGCAGCACGCTGGAGGACGTCTTCCTCCGGCTCACGGGACGGAGCCTGGTGGATTGAGCACCGTGCTCGACACCCCCCGCAGGGGCGTCAGGACGACCGGACTGCGACCGCGGATGCGGGTCGTCGAGTACCAGATGTACGTCGGCCGCCGGATCTGGCGCAGCGTCTTCGTCGTCTCGGTGCTCCAGCCGCTGGCCTACGTGGTCGCCCTCGGGGTCGGTCTGGGCGCGATCATCGACACCGGCGGGCACCACCCGCTCGGCGTGTCGTACATCCAGTTCGTCGCCCCGGCGTTCCTGACCGCCGCGGCGCTGCAGATCGCCGCCGCGGACGCGTCGTACCCGATCATGGCGGGCTTCAAGTGGATCCGGACGTTCCACGGGATGGCCGCCACGCCACTCACCCCCGCCCAGATCTGCGACGGTCAGTTGATCTTCGTGGCGATACGGATCGCGCTGAACTCGGCCGTCTACCTGGCGATCATGGCGGCGTTCGGCGGGACGCAGCGGTGGGCGGTGCTGCTGACCGTGCCGATCGCGACGCTGACGGCGATGGCCTTCGCCGCCCCGATCGCGGCCCTGGCGGCGACGATCGAGCGCGAGGGCAACGCCTTCAACATGGTGTTCCGGTTCGTCGTCACGCCCATGTTCTTGTTCTCCGGCACGTTCTACCCGATCAGCGAACTGCCGCACTGGGGACAGTGGCTGGCCTGGGTCACCCCACTGTGGCACGGCACCGACCTGGCGCGCGGCGTGGCCATCGGCGGGCTGGGCGCCGGGGCCGCGATCGTGCACCTCGCCTACCTGCTGGCCTGGCTGGTCGCCGGCGTCGCGCTCGCGCGGTGGCGGTTCTGCGTGCGGGTGACACGGTGAGCACGCACCGCGGGTGCATCCGGCGGTGCCCGTGAGCACCACCTTGTCCACGCCCACGCTGACCCTGCGGATCGTCCCGCCGGGCATGTACGCCGGCCGTGGCCACGTCGTGCTCGAGCGTGCCTTCAAGGTGTACCGGCGCGGCTGGATGCTGATCTTCTCGGGCTTCTTCGAGCCGCTGTTCTACCTGTTCTCGCTGGGCACCGGGCTGCACTCGCTGGTCGGGACGGTGATCGGGCCGGGCGGACACCCGATCTCCTACTCGGCGTTCATCGCGCCCGCGCTACTCGCCTCGTCCGCGATGAACGGCGCGATCTACGACTCGACGATGAACGTCTTCTTCAAGATGAAGTACGGCAAGATCTACGACGGCATGCTGGCGACCTCGCTCGGGCCGATGGACGTCGCGATCGGCGAGATCGCCTGGGCGCTGATCCGCGGCGGGCTGTACTCGGCGGGCTTCCTCGTGGTGATGTTCGCGATGGGGCTGACCGCGTCGCTGTGGGCGCTGGCGCTGCTGCCGGCGGCGCTGCTGATCGCGTTCGCGTTCGGGGCGGTCGGCATGTCGGTCACGACCTACATGAAGACGATCCAGGACCTGGACATGGTGCAGGTCGTCATCTTGCCGATGTTCTTGTTCTCCGGGACGTTCTACGGTCTGGACGTCTACCCGAGGTGGCTGCAGATCGCGGTCGAGTGCCTGCCGCTGAACCAGGGCATCGAACTGCTGCGCGGACTCAACGCCGGCGTACTTGACGCGGCGATGCTCGGCCACGTCGCCTACTTCGCGGCGATGGCGGCGGCCGGCGTGGTCGTCACAAGCCGCCGGCTGGACAAGCTACTGCTGCGCTGACCGGCGCCACCTGATACCGGCCTCGATGAAACCGTCGATGTCGCCGTCCAGCACCGCCTGCGGGTTGCCGACCTCGTAGTCGGTGCGCAGGTCCTTGACCATCTGGTACGGGTGCAGCACGTAGGAGCGCATCTGGTTGCCCCAACTGTTGCCCCCGTCCTTGAGGGCGTCGAGCGCGGCCTGTTCCTGCTGGCGCCGCAACTCGAGCAGCTTGGCCTGCAGCACGTTCATCGCGCTCGCCCGGTTCTGGATCTGGGAGCGCTCGTTCTGGCAGCTGACGACGATGCCCGTGGGCAGGTGCGTGATCCGCACCGCCGAGTCGGTGGTGTTCACGCCCTGCCCGCCCGGGCCGGACGAGCGGTAGACGTCGACGCGGATCTCGTCGTCGGGGATGTCGACGTGGTCGGACGACTCCACGACCGGCAGCACCTCGACACCGGCGAAGCTCGTCTGGCGGCGGCCCTGGTTGTCGAACGGGCTGATGCGCACCAGCCGGTGGGTGCCCTGCTCGACCGACAAGGTGCCGTACGCGTAGGGCGCCTTGACCTGGAACGTCGCCGACTTGATCCCCGCCTCCTCGGCATAGGAGGTGTCCAGGACGTCGACGGCGTAGTGGTGCCGCTCGGCCCAGCGCAGGTACATCCGCAGCAGCATCTCGGCCCAGTCCGCGGCGTCCACGCCGCCGGCCTCGGAGCGGATCGTGACGAGGGCCTCGCGCGCGTCGTACTCGCCCGAGAGCAGCGTGCGCACCTCGAGTTCGTCGACGGCGGGGCGCAGCGCGGCGACCTCCGCCTCCGCCTCGGCCCGGGAGTCGGCGTCGTCGGCCTCCTCCGCAAGGTCCCACAACACCTGCGCGTCGTCCAGGCGGCGGCGCAGGTCCCCCACGCGGCGGATCTCGCCCTGCACGTACGACAGCCGGGAGGTCACCCGCTGCGCATGGTCCGGGTCGTTCCACAGGTCCGGCGCCGCGGCCTGCTGCTCCAGGTCGGCCACCTCCCGCCGCAGCGCGGCGACGTCCACGACGGCCTCGATGGTGGCGAGGGTCGCGGACAGTTCCTTCAGTTCGGCGGGGACGTCCACGACCGACCAGATTACGCGGGCGGAGCGTCGAGTCGTGCCACGAGCACCCGCGGCGCGACCCGGCGGTACGCATCGCGCACGATCTCCCCGACCTCGGTCCAGTCGGGGTCGCGGTCGATGCGCATGCCCACCCAGCCGCGGTGGCCGACGTACGGCGGCCGGAAGAACCGCACCGGGTCCGTGGCGATCAGCTCCTCCTGCACGCCCGGGGCCGCCGCGCACCAGATCGCGAGGCGGTCCGCGCCGTGGTGGTGGTCGTCCACGCTGACGAACTGGCGCCGGTCCCGGACGACGAACGACGGCTCCCCGTGGGAGGCGCGCTCGGTGGCCTCGGGCAGGGCCAGGCAGATCGCGCGCAGCCGCGCGACGGGGTCGGTCATGACGACAGCCGCGAGCGGGCGCTCGCGTGCGCGACGTGGTGCACACCCCCACCCTTGCCGAACATCGCGCCGAACGCGATCGGCGAGGTCTGCTCGCAGGTGAGCCGGATCGTCGTGCCGTCCGCGGACAGCACGCTGGTGACCCGCACTCCCGCACGCGACGGGTCGCGCGCCAGGTAGGCCTCAACCCCCTGCTGCACCCCGGTGAAACGCAGGTAGCCGTCCCCGCCGCCGAGGCCGCCGCGGCGGACGTCCCCGGAACCGGCGGCGGCCGCGACGGCGGCCCCGTCGCAGACGTCCTGCAGCGCCCGCTGGCGCACGAACGCGTCGGTGGCCGCGACGCCGCCGGCGACCATGAGCAGGGCGATCAGGAAGAACCCGAGGATCAGCGGCAGGGTGGAGCCGCGTTCGCCGGTCGCGTCGTCGCCGTTCACCCGAACGCCCGGTACTCGTCGACGTGGACGACGTACCGCCCGACCGTGGTGATGCCGCGCCCCTGCAGGAACCGCGGCAGTGCGGGGAGCTCGACGTGCCGGCTGACGCAGATCGCGAACTCGGCGCCAGGTGCCAGGCGGGGAACCACGGCCGCGCCGTCGCACGCCGCGCCCGCCGCGACGAACCGGACCTCGGGCTCGTCCGCGATCCCCTGGTCGGACAGCGCCAGGTGCACGGCCGCGTCGACCCGGGCGCCGGCCTGCGCGGGCGATTCGCTGGTGGCGAAGGCGCGGCCGGCCTCGCGCGCGGCCTGGGTCACCGCGAGGTTGGACGCCTCGACGGTCGCCACCGCCACGATCAGGTACAGCAGCGGCAGCATCACGACCACCGCCACGAAGACGAACTCGACGATCGCGTTGCCGCGGTCGGCGGTGTACCCGCGGCTCAGGAGCCGGCGGAGTCCTCTAGGAGCGTCGAGGACTGCACCGAGAGCCGGACCGGGATGTCGAACGGGATCAGCAGCATCTTCAACTCGCCGCTGCACCGCACCGTGACCGTGGGCAGGCCGGACGCGCTGCCACTGCTCGCGGTGCAGGGCAACTCGTTGGCGATCGAGGTGCTCGACCCCTGTATCACCAGTTGCCGGGCCCGGTCCGCGACGCTTTGCAGGTCGCCGCTCCGGGTCGCCGCGTAGCGCGCGGCGTCGGCGGCCGCCGAGGCCGCCACACTTCTGACGTAGAACCACAGTCCCACCTGGAGCAGGCCGAACAGCAGCAGGACCAGCAGCACGGAGATGAGCACGAACTCGACGACCCCGGCGCCCCGGTCCGACCGCCGCACGGCGGCCTACTTGCTGCCGGAGACCGAGTCGATCGCGTTGCCGATCGCCGCCTTGATCTGGGGCTCGAAGACGCCCAGGATCGCGACCACCAGAATCGCGGACATCACGGTCACCATCACCCATCCGGGCACGTCGCCGCGATCGGCACGGCCACGGTCGTCCCGTGCCCGTGCCCACACGACCTGCACCCAGCTCGACAGGTACTGCAGCGGATCCATCGGCGTCTCCTTCGTGAACTTGAGGACATCGGTCACTGCGTCAGGGACGTCAGCGTCAGCAGGCCCGGGAACAACGCGAACAGCACCGTCACGGGCAGGATCAGGAACACCACGGGCACCAGCATCTGGACCTCCTTGCGGGCGCCGGCCTCCAGCAGGGCGCGCTTGCCGACCTCGCGGACGTCCTCGGCCTGCGCCCGCACCACCTCCGCGAGCGGGGTGCCGCGCTCGACGGCGACGACGATCCCCTGCAGGAAGCGCGCGAACGCCTCGAGGGTCGTGCGCTCGGCCAGTTCGGTGAGCGCCACGGTGAGCGGGGCGCCGGCGCCGGCCCGGGCGAGGGCGGCCCCGAGTTCGCCGGCCATCTCGCCGCGGGTCAGCGCGCACACCCGGCGCAGTGCGTCCGCGGGTGCCTCGCCGGCCACCACCGCGAGCGCGATCAGGTCGGCCACGACGGGGAACTCGGCGAGCATCCGCTCCTCCCGCCGCCGCAGCCGGCGGGTGAGCGACCAGTCGCGGGCAAGCACCCCGGCGACCAGGCCGGCAGCGGCCAGAGCGAGCACCAGGGCGGGCCGGACCGTTCCGGCCATGGCCCCGAGCGCGAGCGGGACCCCGGCGCCGGCGAGCAGGCCGCAGGTGCCCCACACCACCTGCTCGATCCGGAACTCCTCCACCGTCAGCTCCGAACCGAGCCCGCCGAGCCGGCGACGCACCGAGGGCGCGCCGCCGACCAGCCGGTCCAGGGTCGCGACGAGCTCCCCGAGGAGCGGCCCGAACAGCCGCCGCACCAGACCGAACGGGGCGGCCCGGCCGCGCGGCGGGCCCAGCAGCCGCGACGGGGCCGGAGCCTCGGCGAGGTAGGGCGCCATGCGGTCGGCGAGGCGGATCGGGCGCATGGGCGGCGCGGCGCGGACCGCGATCAGGACCCCGACGGCGGCGAGGAAACCGAGCAGCCCGCCGAGAACCGCGGTCACGGTGCCACCCGCTGCAGGACGCGGCGGTCCTCGGGCAGCCGCCCGATGCGCAGCATCACGCGGTATGCCAGGACACAGACCGCGGCGCCGACGGCCAGCAGCACCGACCCGGTCGGCGAGTCGTAGGCATGCAGGCTGGACGAGCGGGTCCCGAGAAGCACCAGCACGGCCCAGGGGGCCGCCACGGCCAGGCGCGCGGCGGTCACCACCCACGCCTGACGGGTCTCGAGCTCGGCGCGCGTCCGGGCGTCGGACCGCAGCAGCTCCGACAGCGCGCGCAGCACGGAGGCGACGTCGCTGCCGCCGACCTCGTGGGCCACCCGCAACGTCTCGCAGACGCGGTCGCCGACCGGGTCGGCGAGATCGTCCTCGAGCAGGTCCAGGCACTCGCCGAAGCGGCCGCTTGCGCGGTACGCCGCCCCGAACGAGGCGAAGGCGGGTCGCAGCTCTACCGGTCCGCGCACCGCGAGCGCCGACAGCCCCTCCGGGAGCGCCATCCCGGCCCGGACCGCCGAGGCGAGGTGGTCGATGGCCTCCGGCCACACCTGGCGCAGCGCGTCGACGCGGCGGCGCCGCAGCCGCCGGACGAGCACGACCGGCAGCGCGGCTCCGAAGCCGGCGAAGCACGCGGCGACGGCCAGGCTACCGGTCAGCACGAGCACCGCGGCCGATCCGCACAGGGCGCCGGCGAGCTGCGCGAGGTACAGCTGCGCCGGTCCGACGCCGGGCAACCCGGCCTGCCGGAGCAACTCGGCCCGGCCCGGCGTCCGCGGGCCGGTGGCCCGCCGGCGCGGGGCGCGCGGCCCGCTGCGCCAGATCAGCAGCAGCCCGAGCCCGAACGTCAGGCCGACGAGGGCGCCCACGTCAGGCCTGCCGGACCGGCTCGAGCCGTGCGCCGAGCAGCCGGGCCAGGTCGAAGCCGGCCGCCGCGTACCGCTGCGGGTGGGGCGGGTAGCCGTCGGCACGATCCAGGCGCCCGTGGCCGGAGCCGAAGATCTCGCTGGTCTCGATCACGGGGTTGTCGGTCGAGCCCTCGACCCGTCCCGTGACAGCGACGATCTCGCGCACCCGGCGGTGCCCTCCCGCGTCCATCCCCAGGTGGACGACCAGGTCGACGCAGCTGGCGACCGTCGGGACGACGAAGCCCGCCGAGACGTTGCCGCCGGCCAGCAGCGGCAGCGTGCACATCTTCACCAGCGCCTCCCGGGCACTGTTGGCGTGCAGCGTGCACATCCCCGGCATTCCGCTGTTGAGCGCCACGAGCAGGTCCAGGCACTCCTCCTGGCGCACCTCGCCGACCACCAGGCGGGACGGACGCATCCGCAGCGCCTCCTTCACCAGGCGGCGCAGCGGGATCTCGCCACTCCCTTCGAGGTTGGGCTGGCGGGTCTGCATGCCGACCACGTCCGGCAGCGGGAGTTGGAGTTCGAAGACCTCCTCCACCGTCACGACCCGCTCCCGGGCCGGGATCGCACCGCACAGCGCGTTCAGCAGGGTCGTCTTGCCGACCTGGGTGCCGCCCGCGACCAGGATGTTCAGCCCGGAGACGACGGACGCCTCCAGGAAACGGGCCGCCTGCTCCGGCACGGCACCCGCGGCGACGAGATCGTCCAGCGAGCGGAACCCCAGCACGAACTTGCGGATGTTCACCGCGACGTGACGACGGGTGATGGACGGGATCACGCAGTGGAGCCGGCTGCCGTCGGGCAGCATCGCGTCGACGAAGGGCTGGCTCAGGTCCAGGCGGCGGCCCGTCGAGCGCAGCATCCGCTCGACGAGGTCGTCCACCTGATCGGCGGTCAGGATGACGTTGGTGAGCTCGGAACGGCCGCGGCGCGCGACGAAGACCCGGCCCGGCTCGTTGATCCAGATCTCCTCGACGGACGGGTCGTCGACCAGTCCCTGCAGCGGGCCGAGGCCACAGACGGCGTCGCGGACGGCGCGCGCCACCGCGGCCGCGTCCCCGATCGGCGGCAGCGACGACGTGGTCGCGCGATCGCGGTAGTCGGCGATGACGTCGTCGACGACACGGTGCGCGGCGGCGGGGGCGGCGACGGGGTCGATGGCACGCAGCCGGAGAAGCTCACGCACCTCCGCCTCGACGATCGCCGCGCTCGACGCCATCGGACCACCCCGTTAGGAAACGGATAAGAATCCCAGCACACTACGTGAACCCGGACGATCCTGGAAAGTCGGCGCGACCCGGGCTGTGGAGGACCGCGGCGCCGGCGGGTGACCGCTGTCACGAACGCGGCACCCGGCAGCCGGTAAGCATCGGAGAGCGACATAACGTGTCGGCTTCGTGACCGTCTTGCACCGCCTGCTCCCCCAACTCGACCAGCGCGTGAGCGGGGAGACCACCCCGCCGCGCATGTGGCTGCTCGCCGCCGTCGCGGTCGTGCTCGGGGTCGTGGGCGGCGGTGCCGCGATCGGCCTGTTCAAGCTCATCGGGCTGCTGACGCACCTGACGCTGCTGCACGACGTCGGCACCTCGCTGCCGAGCCTGCGGGGCTACCACGCGACGCTGTGGATCATCCCGACCGCGATCGGCGGCGCCGTGATCGTCTCGCTGCTGGCGCTGTGGTCGCCGGTCATCCGCGGGCACGGGATCCCCGAGTCGCTCGAGGCGATCCTGGTGCGGGACAGCAAGATCCGCCCCCGCGCCGCGATCGCCAAGCCGCTGTCGGCCGCGGTGACGATCGGCACCGGCGGGCCGTTCGGCGCGGAGGGCCCGATCATCGTGACGGGCGGCTCGATCGGGTCGCTCATCGGGCAGGTGCTGTCCGTCTCGCCCGCCGAACGCAAGATCATGCTGGCCACCGGCGCCGCAGCGGGGATGTCCGCCACCTTCAACGCACCGCTCGCGTCCGTCATCCTGGCGATCGAACTGGTGCTGTTCGAGCGGTCGCTGCGCACGATCGTGCCGCTGTCGATCGCGTGCGGCGTGGCCGCCGGATTCCATGTGCTGGCCTTCGGCGCGCGGCCGCTGTTCGTCATGCACGGGCACCTGCACGTCGGGCTGGCGCACCTGCCGCTGTTCGCGGCGGTGGGCGTCGCCTCCGGAGCGCTCGCCGTCGTCCTGAGCAAGGGGCTGTTCGCCGCCGAGGCGGCCTTCCGCAAACTGCCCGTGCACATCTTCTGGTGGCCCGTCATCGGCGCCGCCGCGTTCGCGGGCATCGGGCTGATCGAGCCGCGCACGCTGTCGATGGGCTATTCCGCGATCGAGGACACACTCAACGGGCGGTTCGCGGTATCCGCCCTGGCCGCCTTGTTCCTCGCCAAGCTGATCTCGTGGTGGATCTCGCTCGGGTCGCAGACCTCCGGGGGAACGCTGGCCCCGATGTTCTTGGTCGGCGCGACGATGGGCGCGCTGTTGGGTCAGGGGGTCGACCACCTGATGCCGGGCCTGCACGTGTCGCCGGCGGCATTCGCGCTGGTGGCGATGGCCGCGACGTTCGGTGCCGCCACCAAGGCCGTGTTCGCCTCGGTCGTCTTCGCCGCCGAGGTGACGGGCCAGTACACGATGATCATGCCGTTGCTGATCGGGGTCGCCGTCGCCGAGTTGGTCGCCGAGTTGTTCCTCACCGACCGGCTGATGACCGAGAAGCTCTCCCACCGTGGCTTCCGGGTGGACTTCCGCACCGAGGTCGATGCCCTGCGCATGCGCGTCGCGCACCAGGTCATGCGCGAACCCGAGTGCGTCGCGGCCGACACGTCCGTGGTGTCCGCGCGGGCCAAGTTGGCGCGCGAGGACTGGGGCACGGTGGCGGTCGTCGATGCGGACAACCGCTACCTCGGCAGGGTCAGCGCGCAGGCGCTGGAGGAGGCCGATCCGGAGGTGTCACGGATCGGGGATCTCGCCGTCTACGACGTCCGGCCGATCGACTCGCACGAGTACCTGCACCACGCCCTGCGGCATTTCATCGGCGCGGACGTCGACGGCCTTGCCGTCGTCCAACACGGCCGGGTGATCGGCCAACTGGACCGCACGGACATCGCCGCCGAGCGGTACCGGCACCACAGCGCGCTCGAGGGGCGCCAGCCGGGCTGGGGTGCGGCGCTGCGATCGCGGCGGCGCGAGCGGACGAGCGTGGCGGCGGTCGCGGCGGCCGGTGCCCCGACGTTCGCCGCCGAGACGCCGCAGCGGACGACGGCCCGCCTGGTCGCGGCGGCAGAGCGTGAGCACGTGGCCGCGACGCGCCGGATCGGCGGCCGGGCCCCCGCCGACGAACGCCCGCACGTGCCACACCGGGACGCACCGCATACCGCGCGCTGATTCGCGGCCCCCTGTCGCGCCCGCGGTGGGACCTGCTGTCCACAGCAGCGGCCGGGTTGTCCACAACGGTCGCCATGTCTCATATCCGGCTCTTATCATGAGTCGATGCGATCGCCCGCCCGCGCCCTCGCACCGGCCCTCACCGCCGCGCTGCTGCTGGCCGCCTGCGGCGACCCACCCGCCAGCACCCCCCGCACCGGCCCGCCCCCGGTAACCCTCACCGCACCGGCCACCTCGACGAACCCGCCACCCACCACCACACCCGACCCGCCGACGGTTCCCGGCCTGCCCGCCGACGTCCCCACCACCGGACCCAACCTCACCCGCGCCGGCGAAACACCACCACTGATGCCCCCCGAGGCCACCGCCCACACCCCCGCCGGCGCCGTCGCCTTCGCCGAGTTCTTCATCCGCACCATGGACTGGGGATACGCCACCGTCAGCAGCACCTACATGCGCCACTACTTCACCGCGGACTGCACCATCTGCGCCGGCCTCGCCGACGGCATCGACGGCATCGCAGCCAAAGGCAGGCACGTGTACGGAAACCGGTTCGCGATTGCGCCAGGCTCGACGGCCACTCCGGGCAGCAGCGGCGGCGAGGAGTACGCCGTGCGGGTCTCCTACAGCGTCACGTCCGGTGAAGTCGTCGATACCTCCGGCAGGTTCGTCGAAGGCCAGCCGGCCCTGCAACTGGTCGACCAGATCTCGACCCGCTGGTCCCATGACCGGTGGTCCGTGGTCGCCATCGGCTTCGTTCAATGACGGCGCGGACCTCAGCATCCACAATCACGATCATCGCGATCATGCTCGCGTTCTTCACGACCGCCACTACCGCTGCGTCGGCCGAGCCGGAACAGAGTTGCCTCGTCTCCGCAGGTGCCCTTAGCGGCATGCGGCGTGGCATCCTCATCGCCGGTGAATGCGTCCTACTGTCGCAACGACCCCCGGATGTCGGAATCGAGTACCGGACGGTGGGGTGTGACCGCACCGGACACACCGTCCTGGACGACCAGGTGCTGCCCGAGATGTGTCCCGCGCCGGTACCCGAATGCCAACTGCTCGCCGCCGGCGGCATGAGCGGCACCCCGTTCTGGGCCTACCTGCTCCA
>SCQZ01000513.1 GCA_004299665.1 Jatrophihabitans sp. | reverse complement strand
CCGACCCGCCGCACGATGGCCAGCGCCGCGAGGTAGCCACCGGCCAGCCCGACGAGGGCGGGCGGCAGCGTCTCGAGGACGGCCTTGATGCCGAGCGCCGGCGCACCGACCCCGCGCGCCACCAGGAGCCGGACCTCGCGGGCTCGGTGCGAGGCCCAGAAGCCGCCGGCACCGGCAACGAGCAGCAGCGCGACGACGACGCCCGCGACGTCGATCGGAATCACCGAGCCGCCGGTGCCCGCCTGCGTGCGTTCGGCGATGTCGATCTTCTTGGCGAGCTTCTGGTCGACATCCACCGTGAGGGCGTAGGTGCTGTCGATCGTCGCGGCCGCCGTCTGCAGCTGCGCCAGCGCCCGGTGGTAGCGGTGCAATGACGTCGACCGTGGGGACAGCGGCGCGTACCAGGAGACCGTCACGTTGCCGTCGACCACGCGGGCCTGCGTCGCCTCGTCGACGAGGAGCATCGGTGCCTGCCGGTACCGCGGCGGGGTGGCGGCGATCGCGGCGTCCGAGGCCGCGGTGGGCACGAACTGCGCCTGCCAGCTGCAGAAGAACGCCGGCAGCGGCGAGACCTGGAACGGGCTCGGGGCCAGGTCGCGGTAGATGCCGGCGACCCGCACCGGCTGCCCCGTGGTGGTCGCCACCGTGTCGCCGGGGCGCAGGTCCAGCTTGGCGGCGAAGGTGTCGGGGAACCACGCGCCGGCGCCCGCCGACGGCGTCAGCTTCTGCACGTGATCGAGCGCGCCGGGCATCGCGAACAGGTGGACCATGCTGTCCTGGATCCGGGCCTCGCCGATCTCCGAGGTGTACGGGGCCGGCAGCCCCGCGGCGACCATCTCACGGCCGCCGCCCGCGCGGACCTGCGAGAGCCGGGCGCCGCCGACGTCCGCGCTCGCCGTCGGAAGGCTGGCCTCGCGGCAGTCGCTCGCCGCCTGGGCCCCCAGGCTGGCGCTACCCAGGGTCGAGACGAACAACATGCCGGAGGCGGCTGCGATCGCCAGCACGGCGCAGGCGCCCACGATCGCGAAGAACACCGTCGGCCGGCGCACCAGCAGCCAGGGGGCGCGCAGCCAGGGAGTGGTCGTGACCACGCCGCCGTGGGCGGCGCGGCTGGCGTGGCGGCTCATCCGGCCGCGCCCGGGCCGGTGAGCACGCCGTCGCGCATCGACAGGACACGGTCGGCCCGGGCCAGCGTCGCCGCGTGATGGCTGACCAGCACGCAGGCGCCGCCGCCGTCGGCGTGCTCGTGCAGCATGTCGAGCACCACGTCGGCGAACCCCGCGTCCTGGTGCGCCGTCGGCTCGTCGGCGAGCAGCAGCCGGGGGCGCAGCAGCAGCGCCCGGGCGAAGGCGGTGCGCTGGCGTTCCCCGAGGGAGATCTGCGACGGGAACCGGGCCGCCAGGTGCGTGAGCCCCAGCCGGTGCTGCAGGGACCGGGCGCGCTCGGCGTAGCCGTCCAGCTGCCGGATCAACCGGGCCGGGAGCAGCACGTTCTCGGTGACCGGCAGGTCCTCGAGCAGCCCGAGGGTCTGCGGGACCAGGGCGAGTTCGGACCACGGCAGCTCCGCGGCGGCGCCGCCGGGATGGGTCACCTCGCCGCTGTCGGGCTCCTCCCACCCGCACAGCACCGCCAGCAGGGTCGACTTGCCCGATCCGGACGCCCCCTGGATGCCGACGATCTCGCCGGCCGCGACCTCGATGTCGACGCCGCGCAGGGCATGCACGACCTCCGCGTCGCGGCGGAAGGTCTTGACCAGCGCCGCGCCGCGCACGACCGCCTCGACCATGGTCACCACGACTCGCTCACCCGCCCGTGATCGAGGCGCAGCACGCTGTCGGCCCGGTCGATCACCCGCGGGTCGTGCGAGGCGATCGCGATCGCCGCGCCGGTGTCGGCGAGCACCCGGAAACCGTCCAGCACGACCCCGGTGGCGACCGAGTCCAGTTCCGCGGTCGGCTCGTCCGCGACGACGACCGGCGGGCCACCCACCATGGCGCAGGCGATCGCGACGCGCTGCTGCTCGCCGCCGGAGAGTTGGTGCGGGATGTGGTCGGCCCGGTCGGCCAGGCCGAGACGCGCGAGTGCCTCGGTGACCTCCTGCCCGGTGGCACGCACGCCGCGCAGGCGGGCGGCGAGGCGCACCTGGTCGGCCGCCGTCAGGTACTCGACGAGGTTGTCGACCGGGTCGGCGAAGATGAAGGCGATCGAATAGCGACGCAGCCGCCTGCGGCGCCGAGCGCTTGCGTCGGCCACGCCGTGGCCGGCGATCTCCACCGAGCCGCCGTCGGGCCGGTCGACGCACGCCAGGATCCGCAGCAGCGACGACTTCCCGGAGCCGGACGGGCCGGCGATCACGGTGAAGTCACCGCGCCGGAACTCCTTCGTGACCGCGTCCAGGGCCAGCACCCGCTCGCGGTCGACCCGGTAGACCTTGCGGACGTTGTGGCAGTACGCGCCCTCGCGGGTGGCGACGCCGGCAACGGACATGATCGCCACTGTATGCGCCGGCTGAGAGTGCCGCGAGGGTCGGCGCGTGAATCCCGACCCTGATACCGCGCCGAGTCGTTCCCGGCGACGGGCCCCCGGTGGCCATAGCCTCGAGCCATGGTGCGGGTGAGTCACGGCGTCCGGGTGGCCGTGCGCGCCACGGCGGCGGCCGTCTCACTGGCCCTGCTCATGGGCTCGGCGTGGGTGTGGGACACCTACCGAGGCCTGGACAGCGGCCTGCGGCGCTCGTCGGCGCTCGACGTGCTGGGCTCGAACGCGGCTCGGTCGAGCCACGGGGACATGAACCTGCTGCTGATCGGGCTGGACAGCCGCCGCAACATGGACGGCACGCCGCTGACCGCCGCGCAACTGGCACCGCTGAACGCCGGCGACGGCTCCGACCTCGGGGGCTACAACACCAATACCCTGCTGCTGATCCACATCCCCGGCGACGGCAGCCGTGCCACGGCGGTGTCCATCCCGCGCGACGACTACGTCCAGGTCCCCGGGTACGGCATGCAGAAGATCAAGGAGGCGTACGGGCTGGCCAAGGCGGACGCCGACTCCCGGCTGGTCAAGCAGGGGGTGCAGGAACCGCAGCGGGAGCAGGAGTCGCGCGACGCGGGGCGGCGCTCGACGATCGCCACGATCGAGAACCTGCTGAAGGTGCCGATCGACCACTTCGCGGAGGTCAACCTCATCGGCTTCTACGACATCGTGCAGGCGCTCGGGCCGGTCACCGTCTGCCTGAACCACGCGGTGAAGGACTCCTACTCCGGTGCGGACTTCCCGGCCGGGGTGCAGACCCTCGACGCGTCGCAGGCGCTCGCCTTCGTGCGGCAGCGCCACGGGCTGCCGAACGGCGACCTGGATCGCACCCATCGCCAGCAGGCCTTCGTCGCGGCGGTGTCGCACAAGCTGCGCACCGAGGGGCTGCTCACCGACCTCGGCAAGCTGCAGGCACTGATCGGCGTCACGAAGAAGGACGTCGTGATCGACAACAAGCTGGACCCGCTCACGTTCGCCGAGACCGCGACGAGCCTGACCTCCGGCAACGTCGACTTCTACACCCTGCCGATCGTCAGGTACGCGACCGAGAACGGCCAGTCGGTGAACATCGTCGACCCGGCCGCGTTGCGGGCGGAGGTCAAGGCGCTGTTCACCGATCACCCGAAGCCCGCGGCGAAGCCGGCCCCGGCGCCCAAGCCGACGAACGCCGCGAACGAGACCGTGGACGTGTACAACGGCGGCAACACCCAGGGGCTGGCGGCCACGACGTCGCGGCAGCTGGTCGCCGAGGGCTTCCGGGCCGGGACGGTCGACAGCGTCCCGACCCAGACGGCCACGCGCGTGACGTACGGGACCGGCGCTGCCGCGGACGCGGCGCTGATCGCCGGCCGCTACCACGTGACGGCGAGCGCGGACTCCTCGTTGGCGGCGGGGCACATCCGCATCGACCTGGGCACGAGCGCCGATCCGGTCATCCCCCCGGAGGGCAGCCAGGGCGGGGTCATCCACCCCAGCGGTGGCATCCCCTGCGTCAACTGACGGCACGCGCGGGGCCGGGGCCGCGCCTCGCTAGGGTGGATCCATGGCTGGTTCGGCCCCGGTCCTCGTCCTGGAACCGGACCCGTCCGACCCCGTCGACCGCCTCGGCGACTGGCTGACCGACGCCGGGCTGACCCTCGAGGTCCGGGCCGCGACGGACGGCGTGCCGGCGTCGCTGGAGGGATTCGCCGCACTCGTCGTGATGGGCGGCGCCGCGGCGGCGTGGGAGGACGAGCGCGCGCCGTTCCTGCCCGCGATCCGGGCCCTGCTGCGCGAGGCCGTCGCCACCGAGGTGCCGACCCTCGGGGTCTGCCTGGGCGCGCAACTGCTGGCGTACGCGCACGGCGGGACGGTCGCGCCGAACCCGGACGGCCCGGAGTACGGCGCGCAACTCGTCGCCAAGCGTGGCGCCGCGGCCACCGACCCGCTGTTCCGGGAACTGCCCATCACCCCGGACGTCA
>SCQZ01000512.1 GCA_004299665.1 Jatrophihabitans sp. | reverse complement strand
GGCGTCCAGTTCATCCCCCAGCCGTATGCCGCGTCGAGCGCCCGCTGCGCGCCGTCGATGTACCGGACCTCGCGCTGCACGGTCAGGTCGGCGCCGCCGGTGAGCATGGCGATCGCGCAGATCCGGGCGCCGTCACGCGGCTCGTCGAGGTGGACCTGGACCTGCGGGCCCTGGACCGGGAACAGCGTGACGACCCCCTGGGCGGCGGCCCAGTTCGCGGCGCCCTCGTAGATGAGGGCGAACACCAGTACCCGCCGGATGCGGTCGGTGTAGCGCAGGTCGACGAACAGGTTCTCCCCGTCCGCGCTGCTGCCGCTGCGGTCGTCGCCGTCCAGCCAGATCACCGGCTGCGGCGCGCCGGGCAGGGCCGCGGTGAAGGCGTTGCCGAGGGCCTGGACGACCCCCTTGCTGCCGTCGGCGAACTCGTACAGGCAGCCCAGGTCCAGATCCAGGGGCTGCGGCCGGCGGAAGAACCCGCCGCCGCCGGCGGGCCGTGCGTTCCAGTTGAGGTTCACCCGCAGGATGCCCGTGCCGCCGCCGGACTTGGTCAGCGAGACCGCCGGCGCAGCCTTGGTCAGCGTGACCTTGGACGTGCTCGGCTGCTCCCCCGACGGCGGCTGCTGCTCGGGCGGACGTTTGGTGTAGTCGATGGCCATACCTGTCCAACTCCTCTCACACGGTCGCCGGTTCCCGTTCGGCCCGGTCGTCGTCCGCGGCACGCCGGTTGCGCACGACGGACGAGAGCAGTGCCGCGCCGATGAACGCGACACCGATCAGCCCGGTGACCACCTCCGGCACGGAGTACTCGATCGTGATCAGCAAGATCACGGCCAGCGCGCCGATCGCCCAGAGCGCCCCGTGCTCGAGGTACTCGTACTCACCCAGCGTCCCCTTGCGCACGAGGAACACCGTGAGCGAGCGGATGAACATCGCGCCGACGCCCAGCCCGATCGCGATGAGGATCGGGTCGGAGGTGATCGCGAAGGCGCCGATCACGCCGTCGAAGCTGAAGGAGGCGTCCAGGACCTCGAGGTACAGGAACAGGAAGAATGCCGCCTTGCCGACCACGTGCATCCGCTGCTTGCGCTCGAGGGCCTGCTCGAGGTGTTCGCCGTCCTCCTCGGCCTCCTGGAAGAACTCCCCCAGCCCGTTCACCAGCAAGAAGGTGCCGATGCCCAGGACACCGGCCACCAGCACCGTGGAGGTGCGGTGCGGCTGCGCGGTCTCGGCCGCGCCGCCGAGCGTGTAGGCCGCCAGCGCCAGCGTGCCGAGGGCCACGACGACGGAGAGTTGGTTGAGCCGCCCGATCCGCGCCAGCGGCCGCTCGATCCAGGTCAGCCACGACAGTTCGCGCTCCTCGAAGACGAACTCGAGGAAGAGCATGAGCAGGAACATCCCGCCGAACGCGGCGATCGCGGGGTGCGCCTGGTGCAGCAGGTACCCGTAGGTCCCGGCCTTACCCGGGTCACCCTTCTGCAGCGCCAGCCGGATCGCCTCGACGGGGTTGAGCTTGGCCGTGACGGCGACGATGACGAGCGGGAACACCAGCCGCATCCCGAAGACCGCGATGGCCACGCCGAGGGTGAGGAACAGTCGCTGCCAGAACGGGTTCATCCGGACCAGCACCGTCGCGTTCACGACGGCGTTGTCAAAGGACAGCGACACCTCGAGCACGGCGAGGATGGCGGTCAGCGCCAGACCCGTCGCCCCGCCGTAGATCCAGCCCAGCAGCAGCCCCACCACGGCGACGCCGCAGGACGCGCCGAACGTCCGGAAGAACATCCACTCCCCTAAGACAGGTGGTCCCGTTGCGGCCGGCTCCGCCGGCGCGCGTCAGCCGACGTTGACGCCGAAGTCCAGCGCGATGCCCCGCAGGCCCGTGCTGTAGCCCTGTCCGACGGCCCGGAACTTCCACTCGCCGGCGTTGCGGTACACCTCGCCGAAGACCATCGCCGTCTCGCTGGAGTAGTCCTCGGACAGGTCGTACCGCACGATCTCGGCACCGTCCGCCTGGTTGGCGATGCGGATGTACGCGTTGCGCACCTGGCCGAAGTTCTGGCCGCGCGCCTCGGCGTCGTAGATCGAGACGGTGAACACGATCTTGTCGGCCTCGGCCGGCACCGTGCCCAGGTTGATCTTGATCTGCTCGTCGTCACCGCCACCGCCGCCGACGAGGTTGTCGCCCATGTGCTCGACCGACCCGTCGGGGCTCTTGAGGTTGTTGAAGAAGACGAAGTGCGCGTCCGAGAGCACCTTGCCCGAACCGCCGCAGATCAGGGCGCTCGCGTCCAGGTCGAAGTCCTGGCCCGTCGTCGTCCGGGCGTCCCAGCCCAGCCCGACCAGGGCCTCGCTCAGGCCGGGGGCCTGCTTGGTGAGCGAGACGTTCCCGCCCTTGCTGAGACTGACGCTCATGTCGTTTTCCTCCTGTGTCGTGCCGCCGACGCCCGGCCGCGCGCCTCGGCGGCGCCGCGTTGGGTCGACCCTAGTCCTCCGAGAAGACGATTCCCGGGCCGCTCAGGTTCCCGTCACACGGCCGGGTCGGCCGCCGTCGCGGGGCCAGCTGTGCCGTCGGGGCCGAGGTCGCCGCCGTGCGGAAGCTCGACGATGTCGTCCACCCCGGCGTAGACGGCCCCGTACCGCGGCTGCAGCGGGGGCACCTGTTCGCCCAAGGCGATCCGGATCGCCGCCCACGGAAGGTTCACCCCCGCCAGCCGGGTCTGGAACAGGCCGCCGGCCGCGCGGGTGTTGAGCTCGAGCAGGTACGGGCGCGGGACCTCGTCGCCGGGGCCGCGCCAGTACCGGACCTGGGTGTTGGACAGGTAGCCCACCGCATGCTCGCCGACGAGCGCCTCGGCGACCCGGCGGGCCGCCACGTCGTCGACGATGACGCGCCGCCGGCCACCGCCCCCGTGCCGCCGGCCGATCGCGGCCAGTACGGTTCCCTGCGGCGTCGCGACCGCGTCGACGCTGACCTCCGGCCCGTGCAGGAAGGGCATCACCAAAAGGTCGGGCACGGTGCGGCCCGCCTCGCGCTCGGCGCCCAGGGCCCGGCAGTAGGCATCGAGGTCCGTCTTCGCCCGCGGCGCCCCGGCGAAGTCGGCGAACTCGAAGGGCGTGGCGGTCAGCCGCCGGTAGCCGGCCCCGCCCGAGCCGCGCACGGGTTTGACGCACACCCAGGGGCTCAGCGGGGCGAGTTCGGCGTAGGCGGTGCGCAGGCCGTCCGGATCCTGCACCACGCGGTACGGGGGGACCGCCACCCCCAGCCGCGCGGCCGCGGCGTAGGCCGCGACCTTGTCGGCGAACAGCCGGATCGTCTCCGGCTCCGGGCACGCCAGCACGGTACCGATCCGGGCGAACCGGTCACGGGCCGCGGCGAGCTCGGCCATGCGGTAGCGCGGGACGAGGACGTCGACGTGCCGGCGTGCCGCGAGATCCAGGGCCCACGCGACGTAGTCGTCGGCCTCGGCGCGCGGTTCACCCGCCGCTTCGTCCGCCACCGCGAGTACCGGCGAGTCGGGGTCGCTGGAGGTGGCCAGGACGTGCACCGGCCGGCCCTGCGGGTTCTCGCGCAGCAGCCGGATCACGTGGCAGGTCGTCGCGTAGGCACGGTTGAACCAGATGCGCGGCACGTCCACGACGTTAGCCGCAACACCTTGCATACCATTACCCCCTAGGGGTATAACAGAGCCATGCACGGTTACACCGCCAACAAGGACGACTACCTCAAGCGGCTGCGCCGGATCGAGGGGCAGGTCCGGGGCATCGCCCGGATGATCGACGAGGACCAGTACTGCATCGACGTCCTGACCCAGGTCAGCGCGGCGACCAAGGCGCTGCAGACCGTCGCGCTCGGCCTGCTCTCCGAGCACATGAACGGCTGCGTCCTCGACGCGGCCCGGCACGGCGGCCCGGAGGCGCACGCGAAGATCGACGAGGCCTCCCAGGCCATCGCCCGGCTCGTGAGGTCCTGACCGTGCCGGTGATGTCGGCCGTCGAGCGCACCTTCTGCCGCAACCCCCTGTGGGGCGCGGCGGCGGCGCGACTGGTGCTCCCCCGGGCCGTCCGCGGCGCGCGCCTGGGCGGCGACGTGCTGGAGATCGGCGCCGGCGCCGGGAGCATGGCCGGCGAACTGGCCCGCCGGTTCGGGGACATCCGGCTCACGGTCACGGACCTGGACCCGGTGATGGTCGGCAGCGCGCGGCGCCGCCTCGGCGACCGCGCGACCGTGACGGCCGCGGACGCGACGGCGCTGCCGTTCGCCCACGGCTCGTTCGACGTCGTGCTGAGCTTTCTCATGCTGCACCACGTCGTGCGGTGGGAGGACGCGCTCGGCGAGGTCGCGCGGGTGCTCCGGCCGGGCGGGACCCTGGTGGGTTACGACCTGCTCGACACCGCCCCGTCCCGTTTCGTCCACGCCGTCGACCGCTCGCCGGTCCGGTTGATCCGGCACGACGCGTTCGCGCCGGCGCTGGCCGCCGCCGGTCTCGAGCCCACCCGGGTCACCCGCGCACTCGCAGGCTCGCTCATCCGTTTCACCGTCACCAAACCCGAAGGAGATGCGCCGTGAACAAGAGCTACACCGTGAGCGGGATGACCTGCGAGCACTGCGTGCACGCCGTCACCACCGAGGTCTCCCGGGTCGCCGGTGTCACCGGCGTCGACGTCGACCTCGACAGCGGGCAGCTGGCGGTCCGCGGCGAGGACTTCACCGACGAGCAGATCACCGCGGCCGTGGACGAAGCGGGGTATCAGCTCACATGACGCGACCGCCCGGCGACGGCGTCGCGCCCGCGCGGGACACAACCGCCGGCGCGACCGCGTCGATCGAGTTGGCCGTCGGCGGCATGACTTGCTCGTCGTGCGCCGCCCGCGTCGAGAAGAAGCTCAACCGCCTCGACGGGGTCAGCGCGACGGTCAACTTCGCCACCGAGACCGCCACCGTGCGTTTCGACCCGGCCGCGGTCTCCCCGGACGACCTGGTGGCGACCGTCGAGGCCACCGGCTACACGGCGCGCCTGCCGCAGGCTCCGCAGCCGGCGCCCACCACCGAGGACGACGAACTCGCCCCGCTGCGGCGGCGCCTGCTGGTGAGCGCGGTCCTGACCCTGCCCGTCCTCGTGCTCGCGATGGTGCCGAGCGCCCAGTTCGACAACTGGCAGTGGCTCTCCCTCACCCTGGCCGCACCGGTCGTCGTGTGGGGCGGCCTGCCGTTCCACACCGCGACCTGGCTGAACCTGCGCCACCGGGCCGCGACGATGGACACGCTCATCTCCATGGGCACGCTCGCCGCGTTCGGCTGGTCGCTGTACGCGCTGTTCTTCGGCGCGGCCGGCATGCCCGGGATGCGGATGCACTTCGCCTGGACCGCCAGCACCGGCGACGGCAGCGGGCAGATCTACCTGGAGGTCGCCTCCGCCGTCGTCGTCTTCCTGCTGACCGGCCGCTACCTGGAGGCGCGGGCGAAGCGCCGCTCCGGGGCGGCGTTGCGGGCGCTGCTGGACCTGGGCGCCAAGGACGTCGCCGTGCTGCGCGACGGCACCGAGGTGCGCGTGCCGCTGGACGACCTGCGGGTCGGGGACCGCTTCGTGGTGCGGCCCGGTGAGAAGATCGCGACCGACGGCGTCGTCGTCGAGGGTTCCAGCGCCGTCGACGAGAGCCTGCTGACCGGCGAATCGGTCCCGGTGGAGGTCAGCCCGGGATCGGACGTCACCGGGGCGACGGTGAACGCCGGCGGCCGGCTGGTGGTGCGTGCCACCCGCGTGGGGGCCGACACCCGCCTGGCGCAGATCGGCCGGCTCGTCGTCGCCGCCCAGTCCGGCAAGGCACCGGTGCAGCGGCTGGCGGACCGGATCAGCGCGGTGTTCGTGCCCGTGGTCCTGCTGGTCGCCGTGGTCACGCTCGTCGTGACGCTCGGCGCCAGCGGCGACCCGGTGCGAGCGTTCACCGCCGCGGTCGCGGTGCTGATCATCGCCTGCCCGTGCGCGCTGGGGCTCGCGACGCCGACCGCGCTGCTGGTCGGCACCGGTCGCGGCGCGCAGCTCGGGTTGCTGATCAAGGGCCCGGAGATCCTCGAGAGCACGCGGCGCGTCGACACGATCGTGCTCGACAAGACCGGCACGGTCACGACCGGAAAGATGACGCTGCGCGACGTCCACACCGCGCCCGGCGTCGACCGCGACGAGGTGCTGCGGTTCGCCGGGGCGCTGGAGGACGCCAGCGAGCACCCGATCGCCGCCGCGATCGCGGCCGAGGCCAGGGCCCGTTCCGGCGACCTGCCCGCGGTGCAGGGCTTCGCCGGAACCCCGGGCCGCGGCGTCAGCGGCGTCGTGGAGGGGCACGCCGTCCTGGTCGGCACCCCGGCGCACCTCGCCGAGTGGTCGCAGCACCCCGACACGGACCTCGTGGCCGCGTTCGACCGTGCCCAGGCCGCCGGCCAGACGGCCGTCTACGTGGCCTGGGACGGACAGCCGCGTGCCGTGCTCGCCGTCGGGGACACCGCCAAGGCGACGAGCGCGCAGGCGGTCGCCGAACTGCGCCACCTCGGGCTGCACCCGGTGCTGCTGACCGGCGACAACCGGCGGGCCGCCGAGGCGGTCGCGACGGCCGTCGGCATCGACGAGGTCGTCGCGGAGGTGCTGCCGGAGGACAAGGTCGCCGTCGTCCGGCGGTTGCAGCGTGACGGGCGGGTTGTCGCAATGGTGGGCGACGGGGTGAACGACGCCGCCGCGCTCGCGCAGGCGGACCTGGGGCTCTCCATGGGCTCGGGCACGGACGTTGCGATCGAGGCCGGGGACATCACACTGGTGCGCGGCGACCTGCGTGCGGCGGCGGACGGGATCCGGCTCTCGCGGCGCACCCTGCGCACCATCAAGGGCAACCTGTTCTGGGCCTTCGCCTACAACGTGGTGCTGATCCCGGTCGCGGCGTTCGGGCTGCTCAGCCCGCTGATCGCCGGCGCCGCGATGGCCTTCTCCTCGGTGTTCGTGGTGACGAACTCGCTGCGGCTGCGCCGGTTCCGGCCGACCCGATAGGCTGGGCCGACGGCGGAGGGGCCCGCCGAAACCGCAACCGGCCGGCTGCCCGGCGGAGCCAACGGTCCCTACCTCGACCGCGTCCGGAGGTAGTCCATGCCGTCAGCCCCACGCCGGTGGGACGTGCTCGCCGCCGTGACGGCCGGCGGCGTCGCCGGGGCGGAGGCGCGCTACGGCCTCGGCCTGCTGCTCCCCGCCCCGCCGGCCGCCTTCCCGTGGGCTACCCTGCTGATCAACGTCAGCGGCTGCCTGCTCATCGGGGCGCTGATGGTCACCGTCCTCGAACTCACCTCGCCGCACCGGCTGGCCCGGCCGCTGCTCGGCGTCGGCGTGCTCGGCGGGTACACCACCTTCTCCACCTTCACGGTGGAGGTGCTGCACCTGGCCCGCGCCGGTCGCGCCGGGATCGCCGTCGCGTACCTGGTCGTCAGCGTCGTGGGCTGCGTGATCGCGGTCGCGGCTGGGACGATGGGGATGCGCGCGCTCGCCCTCGGCCTGCGGCGGGCGCGAAGGAGGTCGCGATGACGATCCAGCCCGCCCGCCGGCTCACGGTCGTGGTCGACGAGGACGCCCGCCACGGCCACCGCGCGCTATACGAGGAGATCGTGCACCGCGCGCACGACGCGGGGCTCGCCGGCGCCTCGGTGTTCCGCGGCATCGAGGGCTTCGGCGCGTCGCGGCAACTGCACACCAGTCGGCTGCTGAGCCTGTCCAGCACGCTCCCGGTGATGGTCGTCATCGTGGACGCCGCGGAGCGGATCGAGGCGTTCCTGCCGCAGCTGGACGCGCTGGGCCGGGTCGGCCGGGTGGTTCTCGAGGACGTCGAGGTCCACCTGCCGTGATCGCGCTCGCCGTCGCCCTGGGCGCCGCCGTCGGTGCCCCCGCCCGGTACCTCACCGACCGCGCCGTCGCGTTGCGGACCGACTCGCCGTTCCCGCTGGGGACCTTCGCCGTCAACCTCGTCGCGTGCCTGGTGCTGGGGTTGCTGACCGGCGCGGCCGCCCACCTGACCCCGTTCGAGCTGGCGTTCGCGGCCACCGGCCTGTGCGGTGCGCTGTCGACGTTCTCGACCTTCGGGTACGAGACCATGCGCCTGGTCGAGGCGCGGTCGGTGTTCTACGCGGTCGCCAACGTCGTCCTCAGCGTCGCCGGCGGCCTCGCCCTCGCCGCGGCGGGGTGGTGGCTGGGCGCGACGCTGACTTGAAGAGAACGTGAGTGAGGCTGTTAGGCGGCTGGTCGCGGTTCGATGTTGACGTGGTAGCCGAGCGCTTCGAGTTGGCGGATGGCTTGGTTCTTGGAGCGTTCGGGGTTGC
>SCQZ01000511.1 GCA_004299665.1 Jatrophihabitans sp. | reverse complement strand
CGGCGGTGTTCCGGGCACGGGCCGAATCGCTCCAGCGCGGCCGCGTGCGAGGCCGTCACGTACCCCTTGTGCCGGTCGAACTCGTACCGCGGCCAGCGGGCGTGCAGGTCGACCATGATGCGGTCCCGCGTCACCTTGGCCAGGATCGAGGCGGCCGCGATACAGCCGACTGTCGCGTCGCCCTTCCACACGGCGGCGCTCGGCACCCCGAGGCCGGGCACGGCGAAGCCGTCGGTGAGGGCGTAGTCGGCGGTGGGCCGCAGCGTCCCGAGCGCGCGGCGCATGCCGGCCAGGTTCGCCACGTGCAGCCCGTACGCGTCGATCTCCGCGGCCGGGACGATCACCACCGAGTACGCCACCGCCCGTCGCAGGATCTGCCCGTACAGCCGCTCGCGGGTGACGGCGGAGAGCACCTTGGAGTCGTCCAGCCCGTCCAGACGGCCACGGCGCCCCGGCGGCAGCGTGCACGCCGCCACCACCAGCGGTCCGGCGCAGGCGCCGCGACCGGCCTCGTCGGCACCGGCCACCCGGCAGAACCCGGCGCGCGCGAGCGCTGCCTCGTACGCCACCAGACCCGCGCCGAGCCGCACCGGCAGCCGCGGCGGCGGCACCGCGAGCAGGGGCCGCCCCCGGCGGGAGCGGGCGGGTGCCCGGGTGGGAGCGGTCATGGCGCAGCCGACGTTACCGCTCGGGGCGCATCCCGCGCCGTCGCCGACGCAGGAACCACCACGGCAGAACCAGCGCGGCGCCGCTCACCGCCGGCACCGCCCCGCCCCCGCCGAGCGCGGCCGCGGTGAACGTCGCCGGGGTGCCCAGGGTGCGCCAGCGCGACGGCGGCCAGGCGATGACGACGGCCTTGCCGATGACCTCGGAGATCGGCACGGTGCTCGACACCGGGTCGCACGTCGACGGGTAGCCCGTACCGCAGTGGAAGCGCGAGTCGGCCGAGTCGTTGCGGTGATCGCCCATCACCCACAGCCTCCCCTTCGGCACGGTGACCGGGCCGAAGGTGGCGCGCGGGTCGGGCCCGTCCTGGAAGACGAACGGTTCGGACAGCGTGCGCCACGGCCCGCCCGGCCCGTGGTCGCTGACCTGCACCACGTCCGCGCCGCCGGGACCGGTCGTGCCGCGGACGGTCTGCCCGCCGACGGCGATCACCCGCTTGACCAGGACCAGGTCGTCGGGCGGGACGAAGCCGATAAACTGGCCGACGGACCGCACGGCGCGCACGATCGGGTTGGACGGCGCGCTCGGCGGCGGCCCCTCGTTCCAGCCCGGCGGGGCGTCGAACACGACGATGTCACCGGGGTGCGGGTCGCGCACGTCGTACACCGGCTTGAAGACCAGGATGCGGTCGCCGGAGCACCCGGGGCAGCCGTGCAGCGTCTTCTCCATCGACTGCGAGGGGATGTAGAACGGCTGCACCACGAAGGTCTTGACCAGGACCGCGACGCCGATCGCGATCGCCACCAGGATCGGCAACTCCCACCACGGGGCCTTGCGCCGGCGCCGGTCACGACCCCGGCGGCGCCGCCGGCCCCGGGCCGTCCCGTCCGCGGTGGTGGTGTCGACCCCGCTGCCGGCGCTGCCGGCGGGAGCGGGGGCGCGGCCGTCCGGCGCCGTGTTCTCGGCCTCGAGGTTCTCGATGTCGATCTGCTCGGCGAGGCTCGCGTCGTCGGCGGCCGCCGGGGACTCGGGAGGCTGCGCGGTGGCCGGCTCGTCCCGGTCGGTCATGCGGGGGCGCGCGGCGTCAGCGCGCGACGGTCTCGCGCTTCTCCTTGATCTTGGCCTTCTTGCCGCGCAGGTCACGCAGGTAGTAGAGCTTGGCCCGCCGCACGTCACCGCGGGTCACGACCTCGATCTTCTCGATCACGGGCGTGTGGACGGGGAAGGTGCGCTCGACGCCGACGCCGTAGCTCTCCTTGCGCACCGTGAAGGTCTCCCGGGCGCCACCGCCCTGCCGGCGGATCACGGCGCCCTGGAACACCTGGATCCGGGAGCGGCTGCCCTCGATGACGCGTACGTGCACCTTCAGCGTGTCACCGGGGCGGAAGTCGGGGACCTCGCGCAGTGACTCGGCGTCCAGGTTGTCGAGGGTGTTCATCTCGGGTTCGCTTCCTCGGGGTTCTGGTTCATCGCGCGATCTCGGCGCGCAACGGGCAACCGTTCGATGATGCCATATCGGCCCGCCCCTGCCGAAACCGGCGCCGGCCAGGCAACAGCTGCGGACCGCGCGGCGCCGGTCACGGTGACCGTCACGGCGCCGGGTCCGGGCGCTCGGGGCCGGGGCCCAGCAGATCGGGCCGCACGCGGGCGGTGCGGGCCCGGGACTGCTCGACGCGCCAGCGCGCGATCGCCGCATGATCGCCGCTGAGCAGGATCGCGGGGACCGCGAGGCCGCGCCACGCGGCGGGCCGGGTGTAGGCCGGGGCCTCCAGCAGTCCGGCCGTCGCGGCGCCGAAGGAGTCGTCCGCCGCGGAACCGGCATTGCCGAGCACGCCCGGCAGCAGCCGCGCGAGGGCCTCCACCATCACCAGGACGGCGGCCTCCCCCCCGGCGAGCACGTAGTCGCCCAGGCTCAACTCGTCGACGCGCATCCGGCGTGCCGCGTCCTGCGCGACCCGGGCGTCGATGCCTTCGTACCGGCCACAGGCGAACAGCAGCCACGGCTCGGCGGCCAATTCGGCAGCCAGCGCCTGCGTGAACGGCCGCCCGGCCGGTGACGGGATGATCAGCCGCGGCTGCGGTCCGCCCGGCGGCGCGATCTCGTCCAGGGCGCGCCCCCACGGTTCGGGCAGCATCACCATCCCGGGTCCGCCGCCGTACGGGGCGTCGTCGACGGTGCGGTGCACGTCGTCGGTGAAGCGGCGCAGGTCGTGTACCCGCAGGTCGACCTGGCCCCGGCCGATCGCCTTGCCCAGCAGCGATTCCCGCAGCGGCGCGAGGTAGCCGGGGAAGATCGTGACGGCGTCGATGCGCAGGCCCGTCCGGGAACCCACAGGCGTGTTCACAGGTCGAACAGTCCCGTGGGCGGGTCGATCTCGACGACCCCGCGCGAGAGGTCGACGGTCGGCACGACCGCCGAGACGAACGGCACCAGCCGGTCCCTCCCGGCCATGTCGAGCACCAGGTAGTCCGCCCCCCCGGCGTGCACGACGTCGCGCACCCTGCCGAGGTCCTCGCCGCCCACGGTGCGCGCCAGCAGCCCGACCAGGTCGGTGTCGTAGAACTCGTCCGGGTCCTCGAGGGCCGGGCGTTCGGCGGCGTCCATGACCAGCCGGGTGCCGCGCAGCGCCTCGGCGCCCGGCCGGTCGCCGATGCCGACGAAGCGCACGACGAGCTTGCCGCCGGCCGTCGAGGCATGCTCGACGGTCAGCGGGCCGCGCTCGGGCGGCTCGGTGCGCAGCAC
>SCQZ01000510.1 GCA_004299665.1 Jatrophihabitans sp. | reverse complement strand
GGGTCGGTGACCCGGTCCTGATCAGCGACCACCTGAACCTGACATGGCGCACGCCGCTGGTCGGCGCGCACTTCGTCGACCTGACCGACCTGTACTCCGCGCGGCTGCGGGCACTGGTGCACGAGATCGACCCGGGCATCGACGAGGGCGTCTACGCGATGTTCCCCGGGCCGCAGTACGAGACACCCGCCGAGGTCCGGATGGCGGGCATCCTCGGCGCGGACCTGGTCGGCATGTCGACGGTTCCGGAGGCGATCGCCGCGCGTGCCGAAGGGTGCGAGGTGCTGGGGATCTCGCTGGTCACGAACCTCGCGGCGGGGCTGGGACCCAAGCTGGACCACGAGGAGGTCCTCGCCGCGGGCCGGGCCGCCGCCGAGCGGATGGGACGGCTGCTCGCCGATCTCCTCCCGCGGGTCTGAGCCGGACGCACGCCAGGACGAAAGGGGGGCACGTGACCGACGTCGCCGCAGCGGCCCACCGGTGGCTCGTCCAGGAGGTGGACGTGGACGACGCGGCCGAACTGCGCGCCCTGCTCGCCGAGGGCACGCCCGCGGCGGTGGCGGAGCTCGCCGACCGCTTCGCCACGACGTTGACCTTCGGGACGGCGGGGCTGCGCGGGCCGCTGCGCGCCGGCCCGAACGGCATGAACCGGGCGGTGGTGCGCCGCGCCGCGGCCGGGCTGGCGACCTGGCTCACCGCACAGCACCACGGCGGGCAGCCCGTCGTGGTCGGCTACGACGCCCGGCACCGCTCGGCCGACTTCGCCCGGGACTCGGCCGCGATCTTCGCCGCCGCCGGCTTCGACGCCATGCTGCTGCCCGGCCCGCTCCCGACGCCGGTGCTGGCCTTCGCGGTGCAGCACCTGCACGCGGCCGCCGGAGTGATGGTCACCGCGTCGCACAACCCGCCGCGGGACAACGGCTACAAGGTGTACCTCGCCGACGGCGCGCAGCTCGCGCCGCCGCACGACCTCGAGATCGAGGCGGCGATCCGGGCCGCCCCGGCGCCGTGCGACGTCCCGCTCGCGGACACGTACACCCGCCTCGGCGACGAGGTCGGCCAGGCATACGTCGCCGCGGTGGCGGCCCTGGTGGGTCCGGGGTCGCGCGAGGTGCGGATCGTGCACACCGCCTTGCACGGCGTCGGGAACGCGACGCTGCGCGCCGTGTTCGCCGCGGCCGGGTTCGCGGCGCCGCTCGGAGTCGCACAGCAGGCGGAGCCGGACGCCGACTTCCCCACCGTCGCGTTCCCGAACCCCGAGGAGCCCGGGGCGCTCGACCTCGCCCTGGAACTCGCGGCCCGGGAGGCGGCGGACCTGGTGATCGCCAACGATCCGGATGCCGACCGGTGCGCCGTCGCCCTCCCCGGCCCCGGCGGCCGGTGGCGCATGCTGACCGGCGACCAGGTCGGCGTGCTGCTGGGCGACGCCCTGCTGCGCAAGGGGGTGCGCGGCACATACGCGACGACGATCGTCTCCTCGTCGCTCCTGGGAGAGATCGCGCGACGGTACGGCGCCGGGTACACCGAGACCCTCACGGGGTTCAAGTGGATCTCGCGCGCGGCACCCGACCTCGTCTTCGGGTACGAGGAGGCGCTGGGCTACTGCGTGGCACCCCACCTCGTCCGCGACAAGGACGGCATCGCCACGGCGCTGCTCGTCGCCGAACTCGCCGCGCAACTGCGGGCCGCCGGCTCGACGATCGGGCAGCGACTGGCGCAGATCGAGGCCGAGTACGGGCGGCACGAGACCAGCCAGGTCAGCATCCGGGTCACCGATCTCAAGGTGATCGGCGCGCTCATGGCCCGGTTGCGGTCCCACCCCCCGGCGTCACTGCTGGGCGGGCCGGTCGCGGTCGATGACCTGCTCCCGGAGGCGGACGTGCTGCGGTGGCGCGGGGACGGGCTGCGCGTGGTGATCCGCCCGTCCGGGACGGAGCCGAAACTGAAGGCGTACCTGGAGACCAGCGGCGGGTCCGACGGCCAGATGCCGGCTCTGCGCGAGCAGGTGCAGGGGCTGCTGGCCTGAGCGATCGCCGCCGCCGGCACGGCGAGCACATCGCGAGGCGCTAACGTGCTGGGACGTGCCCCGGATATCTGCCCGGCGGATCGCGGCCCTGGTCGCCGTCGCCGTCACGCTGTTCGTCCTCGGCCTCGTCGCGGGCCTGGTGCTGGTCGGCCGGCACGGGACCGGCCCCATCGCCTCCTCCGACGTCAGCGGCGAGAACTTCACCATCTCGCACCGCGTCCTCGTGCCGCTGGCGAAGGTGATCGCGGTGGTCGGCGACGCCGGCGCGCTGGGCGTCATCGCGGTCGTCGCGACCCTGATCTGGTTCTGGCGGGAGCGGACCGTCCGCGCGCTGGTGCCGGTCGCGGCCTACCTGGGGGGCGAAGGGCTGGTCTTCGGGATCCGCGAGGTGATCCATCGGTACCGCCCGCCGAGCGCCGACTTCCCCGGACCCCATGCCTTGTCCGGCATCCACGAGACCAGTTGGTCGTTCCCGTCCGGGCACGCCACCGCCTGCACCGCCGTGCTGGTTGCATGCCTGGGCTGTCTGGCCCTCGCCCGGCGCACCGTGTGGCCGTGGCTGCTCGCGCTGCTCGCGGCCGCGGCCGTCGGGTACAGCCGACTGGACCTCGGCGTGCACTGGCCCAGCGACGTCTACATCGGATTCGTGCTGGGTGCTGCCTGGGGGGTCACGGTCGCGGTCGTGGCGACCGCCCTGGTTCACCCCGACAGGCGGAAGGAGCGGCCGCGCCAGGCCGTTACCACCCCGACGTCGATGAGCGGGCCGTCCAGCGGGCCGTAGTGGGCGGTGATGTTGCCGTTCGCGTCGGTGTCGATGCCAGCCATGTTCTGGCCGTCGCACTGGTAGGTGAGGTTGACGCCGTTGTACGCCGGCACCGCGCCGGTGACCGAGACGCATCGCACGCCGTTCTGCAACTGGATGCCCCACGGGTTGCCGGCCATGAGCACCGGCAGGTACTTCGGGAAGTCCCCGGTGACCGTGATGACCCGCGCCCCGGACCACGGGCTGTCGAAGCAGGCGACGGTCGGCGGCGAGGTGTCCTTCGCCGGCGCGAAGCACGGGTCGAGGATCGAGTTGCCCTCCAGGCAGCGGTAGACGCCGGCGAGGGGAACCGAGATCGACGTCGCGAAGCAACCGCCCGAGCCGCCCGTGGTGGCGTGGACGGTGAGGGTGCCCGACGCGTCGTAGGGCGCGAACTGGCGCTGCTGCGTGACGCCGTCCCAGGTCGGGGCGGGCGACGGCCGGCCGGCCGTGGAGGACCGGTCCACCGAGGCCTTCGGCGCCGCGGCCCCGCCGCACCCGGCCAGCGCGAGCACGGCCGCCAACAGGGCAGCACCGAGCGCGGCAGCACACCAGAAACGCCGGTGCGCGCCGTTCTGCTCGGCCATCGCGCCTCCCTGCTCCAGTAGACGCCAGGGACGGCGCCCGCGTCGCCAGCCACACGCAACGTTTCGGTATAGATCACATGAGCGCGGTTCGGCCCGCTACCGCGGCCCGCTCTGCCCACCGGTTCGGCCCGCTACCGCGGCCCGCTCTGCCCGCCGGTTCGGCCCGCTACCGCGGCCCGCTCTGCCCGCCGGTTCGGCCCGCTACCGCGGCCCGC
>SCQZ01000059.1 GCA_004299665.1 Jatrophihabitans sp. | reverse complement strand
CCGCCGGTGCCGCGGGCTCCGGCCGGGCGGGCGGGGCGGGGCGCGCACCCGTCGCCTCCGGAGCCGGGTGGTGCCGGCGTGGCCCGACGAAGGTGGTGGCGCTCCACAGCACCCCCAGCTCGGCACCGCCGGCCGCGCGGCCGTCGTCGTCGGGCGATCGCAGCAGGGTGGAGATCGCATCCGGCGGCTCGGTGCCCGGGTGGGACGGGGACACGGTGACGGGGGCCTGCCCGGGGTACAGGGAGGCGGGGCTCCAGCCGTCCGGATCGGTCACGGCTGCGCTCCGGCCTGCAACCGCCGGCGGCGCCGCAACCAGCGCAGCAACCGCACGAGCAGGGCCAGGCCGAGGACGACCGCGGCCGCGACCGTGATCGCCTGCCCGATCTCCCCGAGCGCGGTGCTGCGCACCGACAGGACGACCGGATTGCCCAGTGGCGTGCTGGACGGCGTCAGCAACTGGACCTGGACCTTGATCCGCCCGGCCCGGTCGACCCGTACCGGCACGTGCAGCGCGAGCTTCGCGCCCGCGGCGACCTGCTGCACGCCCAGGTCGGTGGCCGAGAAGCCGAAGATGCCGCCGGCCGCGGTGACCGACAGCCGGACCCGGACCGCCACCGGGAAGGTGTTCTGCACCGTGATCGGCAGCGGCGAGTCGGCCGAGCCCAGCGTGTACGAGCCGTTCGCGGGGCGCACCACGTAGACCCCGGTCAGGAGGCCCTCGAGCTTGCTGCTCACGGCGGCGGCGATCGCCTGGCTGCCGGCCGGCGCGCCCAGCCACGCCGCCGACTCGCTGCGCTGCACCCCGGCAGGAAGCTGATCGAGCACGTCGGCCGGGTGCCCGACGAACAGCGTGCGCAGGCCGGGCAGGTCCTGCGCCACCCGGCGGGCGGTGGTGATCGTCTGTCGGGGCAGTGCGGTGGCCACCGCCGCGTCCGTCAGCTGCGCGGGCACCGACTGGGCGGCGGCGGAGCCCAGGGTCACCCCCTGGGCCCACGGCGCCGTCGTCGTGGCGAGGATGGCCCGCTCGGCGACGGCCGGGTCAGGGTCCAGGTTCGGCGGCGGCACCACCGCCACGTACGGCGAGCCCTGCGGGTCGGCCACGGCGTGGACGGCCACCTGGGCCACCAGTTCGGGCAGGCCCGCCGTCCCGCGGCCGCCGACGGGGACCGTCCGGTCCACGGCCGCGGCGACGCCGTCGGTCGTGCCCGGCGAAACCACCGTCCCGGACGGGGTGGACAGGGACAGTGGCCCGGCCGACGGTCCGGACGGTGACGACGGTCCGGCCGACTGCCCGGTCGATGCGCCCGATGCCACGGCCGCGGCGGGCGACAGGACCGTGCCCGACACTCCGGCCCTGGCCAGCGCCTGCAGTGCCGGGGCGGTGAGGGTCCCGCGTGCCGGCCAGCTCAGCAGGGCCGCGCCGCCGAGGTCTCCCAGAGCGGTCGTGATGCGCCGCGTCTGCGCCGCCGACGGTCGCGGCGCCCAGGGCAACCCGGCCGCGGTGAGGCTGGCCACGTCGGGGTTGGCCGGGGGCGTGAAGGCGACCTGCAGGCCGGGCGACCCGTCCAGGATCGTGCGCAGCCGGGCCAGCCACGCCTGCGCGGCCACCGCGCCGGTCCCGGGGGTGGTCGTGGCGCCGTGCAGCACCGAGTAGTGCCCGCCGGCCATCACCGCCAGTTCGTCGATGAGGTCGGGGTCGAGCACGACCGTCAGCCGGACCCGCCCGGCGACGGTGGCGAGCACGTCCAGCAGCCGGGACAGCCGCCCGTCGCTCACCGAGGACGCTAGCGAGTCGTCGGTGAACACGTCGTCCTGGGTGATCCGGTGCGGAGGCTCCAGGATCGGCCACAGCCACCCCACCCGCATCGGCTGGGGTGCGGTGGGGAAGGAGACGACGAAGCTCTGGGCACTGCCGACGACCACGTCCCCGCCGTCGATGTTCGCGTGGACGGCGAAGTACAGCGGGTAGACGCGATCCTCACACAGGCACAGACCCGGGCCCTGCGCGGAGAGGCTGGAGGTGGAGTCGTAGTCGAGCTGGATCGACTGCCCGGCCGCCAGCGACACCTTGATCGGCGCCGTCGGCGCGAACGACGCGGCGAGCGTCGGGTCCGGCGGGGAGGGCTTGGCGATCGCGGCGTCCAGCGCGCTCTGGTTCGCGATCGGGTTGCCGCGCGCGCCGTCCACGGTCAGGTCCGTCAGCGCGGCGGTACCGGTGTTGGTCAGCCGCAGCCGCACCGTGATCGGCTGCGGGTCGGGGGTCGGCGCGGGGCTGATGTCCGATACGTCCATCACCTGCACCACGACGGTCCCGGGTGCGGGCTGCTGGCGGGCCGGCGCGGCGAGGGGAACGGCCGAGGCCAGGGCGGCGCACAGGACGGTGCCCAGCGCGGTGCCCGCGGCGCACACGACGGCGACGGCGAGATCGGCTGCCCGGCGTCTTCGCCTCACGCCGTCTCCGCGAGCAGCCGGCTCGCGACATCCAGCAGGTTGCGCTCGTCCGGGTAGGCCAGCCGGTCCGCGATGGCCGGCAGCGGAACCCAGGCGACCTCGGAGACCTCCACGTCCTCGTCGGAGAGCTCCCCGCCGACGGCGCGCATCAGGTAGTGGTTGACCGTCTTGTGCACGCGCCGCCCGTCGGCGACGAACCAGAAGCTGATCGTGCCGAGTTCGCCGAGGATCTGGCCCTCGATGCCGGTCTCCTCGCGCACCTCACGGACAGCCGCCTGCTCGGCGGTCTCACCGGTTTCGATGTGTCCCTTGGGCAGCGACCACAGCAGGCGCCCGGATCGGTCCACGCGCCCGATGAGCGCGCCGCGCGGCTCCCTGCCGGCCAGGTCCACGACCAGGCCGCCGGCGCTGAACTCGTTCACCTGCCGCATCCAGCGCCGCCGCCGGCCGGGTCGCGACCGGGCACTTCCGGCGGAGCCGTCCGAGCCGCGAGACATGGCCCGATGGTATCCGCCGGTCGGTACGCTGGCGGCCTGTGAAGGCTTCCGGCACCCGCGCGCACTCTCCGGCGGATCTCATCGCCGTCCCCGAGGTGGCGCGCCGCCTGGGTGCCCGGTTCGCGGGCAGCGGGCACGAGTTGTACCTGGTGGGCGGGACGGTCCGCGACGCGCTGCTCGGCCGGGCCGACTCCGACCTGGACTTCACCACCGACGCCCGGCCGGAGCAGGTGCTGGCGATCGTCGAGCCGCTGGGCCCGACGTGGACGACGGGCATGGAGTTCGGCACCGTCGGCGTGCAACTCGGTGAGCGGCTCTGCGAGATCACGACGTTCCGCGCCGACCGCTACGACCGCGTCTCGCGCCGCCCGGAGGTGGTGTACGGCGACTCGCTGACCGCGGACCTGCTGCGCCGCGACTTCACGATGAACGCGATGGCGCTCTCGCTCACCGGGGGCGACGGCCAGGTGTTCAGCGACCCGTACGGCGGCCTGGCCGACCTCGCGCGCGGGCAGCTGCGCACCCCGGCGCCACCGCAGGAGTCCTTCGCGGACGATCCGCTGCGGATGCTGCGGGCCGCCCGGTTCGTCTCCACCCTCGGCGTGTCGGTCGCCGAGGAGGTCCGCGCCGCGATGACGGGCATGGCCGGCCAGCTCGGGCGGGTCAGCGCGGAGCGCGTGCAGACGGAGCTGACCAAACTGCTGCTCGGCGCCCACCCGCGCGACGGGCTGGAACTGCTCGTGGACACCGGGCTGGCGGCCGTGGTGCTGCCCGAGCTCCCGGCGCTGCGGATGGCCGTGGACGAGCACGGGCAGCACAAGGACGTCTACGCGCACACCCTGCAGGTGCTCGAGCAGGCGATCGACCTCGAGGATCCGCAGGACGGGCCGGACGCGGTGCTGCGCTGGGCGGCGCTGCTGCACGACATCGGCAAGCCGGCGACCCGCGTCACCGGGACGGACGGTCGCGTCAGCTTCCACCACCACGAGGTCGTGGGTGCGAAGCTGGCCCGCCGCCGGCTGCGCGAGCTGCGGTTCGGCAAACAGTTCGTCGAGGACGTCTCGCAGCTGGTCTTCTTGCACCTGCGCTTCTACGGCTACCGGACCGGTGAGTGGACCGACTCGGCGGTGCGCCGGTACGTCGTCGACGCCGGACCGTTGCTGCCCCGGTTGCACCGGCTGGTCCGGTCGGACTGCACCACCCGCAACCGGCGCAAGGCGGCGGCGCTGTCGCTGGCGTACGACACCCTCGAGCGCCGGATCGGCGAGTTGCAGCGGCAGGAGGAGCTCGACGCGATCCGTCCCGACCTGGACGGGAACGCGATCATGAAGGTGCTCGGCATCGGACCGGGCCGGGTCGTCGGGGAGGCGTACCGGTACCTGCTGGCGTTGCGGATGGAGCGCGGGCCGCTCGGCACGCAGGCGGCCGAGCAGGAGCTCAGGCGGTGGTGGGAACAGCGCTCGGCGGGCTCCTGACCCGCGACGCCAGCCGCCCGTAGGCCGCCCCGACCACCAGATACCCGGCAGCGACGCCGATGACGGTGGCGGGGCTGTGGCCGTCGGCCGGGAGCACCGCGGCGGTGAGTACGGCGGCGACGACCAGCGCGAGGTTGAACAGCATGTCGTACAGCGCGAACACCCGGCCGCGGAACTCGTCGGCCACGTGCACCTGCACCAGCGTGTCGACGCAGATCTTCAGCGACTGGGACGCGAACGCCAGCGCCAGCGCCCCCGCCAGGGCGGGGCCGAGCCGGTACGGCAGGTTGCACGCCACCATCACCCCGGCGCAGGACAGCAGCATGGTGGCCGGCCAGACCGCGTAGCCGACACGGCGCACGACGGGCGGGGTCACCAGCGCGGCGATGCCGCCACCGAGGGCGAGCGCCCCCACGACCTGCGTCAGCCCCGCCAGCCCGACGCGCAGCGGGCCGTCGCTGGTGAAGTAGTTGCGGTAGAGCAGCAGCGTCGTCACCGTCCACAGCCCGAAGCAGAGCCGGTGCGCCCCGATCGCCGCGACGCCGTAGAGGGCTGCCGGCCGCCCGCGCAGGTGCCGCGCCCCGGCGACCAGGCCGCGGGCGATGGCGGCCAGGCTCTCGCGGCCCGCGCGTTCGGCCTCGTCCGGACCGAGCACGGTCCGCGGGAACCAGCGCGCCAGGGTCCCCGCGCCGAGGTACGCGGCCAGCGCGACTACGGCGAGCAGCCCGTCGGTGGTGTCGGACCCGCCGATGACGAGCCGGACGGCAACGACGCAGGCGCCGCCGGTCGCGGTGAGGACGCTGCCGGCCGTCGTCGACAGCGCGTTGGCGGTGACCAGCTCGTCCGGGCCGACCACGTGCGGCAACGCCGCCGAGAGCGCGGAGTTGACGAACCGGCTCAGTGACATGGCCGCCAGCGCGGACAGGTAGAAGACCGCGCCCGCCGTGCCGTGGGCGATCTCGGCCGCGACCAGTGCCACGACCAGGGCGCGGGCGAGGTTCGCCCGGACCAGCACCCGCTGGCGCCACCAGCGGTCCAGCAGCACGCCGGCGAACGGGCCCAGCACCGAGTACGGCAGCAGCAGCACGGCGAAGCCGGCGGCGATCGTGGCGGGATCGGCCTGCCGCTCGGGGTTGAACAGCACCGCCCCGGCCAGGGCCGCCTGGAAGGCACCGTCGCCGAACTGGCCGGTCAACCGGGTCGCAAGCAGGTGCCGGAAGCCCGCCTGCGCCAGCGCGGTCCGCAGGTGCCCACGACGCTGCACGGACAGAACGCTAGTGGCGTGGCGCGCGGGCGGGCCAAGATAGGGGCGTGTCCGCGGCCGGCTGGGGAGCGCTCGGCGGGGGGGGTGCCCGAGGCGGGCAGCCTGCTCGTCGCCACGCCGCTGCTCGGCGACCCGCACTTCTCCCGGACCGTGATCTACATGCTCGAGCACGACGGCGGCGGCAGCGTCGGTGTGATCATCAACCGCCCGAGTCACACGCCCGTGGGTCAGGTGCTGCCGGCCTGGCACGACGCGATCAGCGAACCGAGCGTCGTGTTCGGCGGCGGCCCCGTCCAGCCGGACGGCGCGCTGTGCCTGGCGCACCTGCCCGCCGGTGCGGCGGGCCACGGCCCCGGCGTGAAGCGGATGACGAACAGCGTCGGCGCGGTCGACCTGGACGGGGACGTGGAGACCATCACGACCCTCACCACGGGGCTGCGGGTCTTCGCCGGCCACAGCGGCTGGTCCCCCGGGCAGCTCGCCGGCGAGATCGACGAGGGGGCATGGTGGGTCGTCGCGGGCGGCCCCGAGGACCTGTTCAGCGACGACCCGCGGCCACTGTGGTCCCGGGTGCTGCGCCGCCAGCCGTACCCGCTGAACCTGGTCGCGACCTACCCGGCGGACCCGCTGCTGAACTGACGGCCCCGCACCTGCCCCGCGGTGTGCCGGGGTGCGGGCGCGCGGGCTAACCTCCGCGCGTGGAATGGCCACCGGAGGCGCTGACGGGGGTCGTCGTCCGCGGCGACAACGCGGCGGTGCTGCCGGCACTGCCGGACGGAGCCTTCGGGCTGATCTACCTGGATCCGCCGTTCAACACCGGCCGCACGCAGGCGCGGCGCCCGCTGCGGACCGTCCGCAGCGAGAACGGCTCGCGCATCGGCTTCGCCGGGCGCCGGTACGAGCAGGTCCGCGGCACCGTCACCTCCTACGACGACGCCTTCGCCGACTACTGGGCGTTCCTCGAGCCACGGCTCGAGCAGGCGTGGCGGCTGCTGGCGGACGACGGCACGCTGTACCTGCACCTGGACTACCGCGAGGTCCACTACGCCAAGGTGCTGCTGGACGCGCTGTTCGGCCGCGACTGCTTCCTGAACGAGATCATCTGGGCCTACGACTACGGGGCCCGCACCAAGCGCCGCTGGCCCGCCAAGCACGACACCATCCTGGTCTACGTCAAGGACCCGGACCGGTACTGGTTCGACACCGCGCAGATCGACCGCGAGCCATACCTCGCGCCCGGACTGGTGACCGCCGAGAAGGCCGCGCGCGGCAAGCTCCCCACCGACGTCTGGTGGCACACGATCGTCTCGCCGACCGGCAGGGAGAAGACCGGCTACCCGACGCAGAAGCCCGAAGCGGTGCTGCGCCGCATCGTCGCCGCGAGCTCGCGTCCCGGGGACTGGGTGCTGGACGCCTTCGCCGGCAGCGGGACCCTGGGCGCGGTGGCGGCCTCGCTGGGGCGACGGTTCGTGCTCATCGACTCGAACCCCGCGGCGATCGCGGTCATGCGCCGCCGCCTCGGCGTGGCCGGCGTGGACTACCGCTGAAGATCGACTCGCCCGCGACCCCGGGGAGCCGGGGTCGCGGGCGAGTCGATCACGCGGGGCGGGAGCAGGCTG
>SCQZ01000509.1 GCA_004299665.1 Jatrophihabitans sp. | reverse complement strand
ATGGCGGGGCCGTAGAACGCGATGTTGCCCGTCGGCACCTTGCTCGCGCACAGCAGGTGGTCGGTGGCGTCGAGCTCGGAGAGCTTGAACCCCGCCGCGGTCAGCTTGGCCTGCGCGTCGGCCATGCTCAGCCCGGTGACGTTGGGGACGGTGGTGCCCGGCG
Source organism: Jatrophihabitans sp. (assembly GCA_004299665.1). GTDB lineage: Bacteria > Actinomycetota > Actinomycetes > Mycobacteriales > Jatrophihabitantaceae > FW021-bin43. The sequence continues at coordinate 5,929 of SCQZ01000509.1, read as the reverse complement.
TGCTGGAGGGAGACGGCCAGGTCCAGCGCTGGTGCCGCAGGACCGGCTGCAGCGCGTCGAGCCAGATCCCGGACGCGTACGAGCCGTACGCCTGCGTGCCGGGGTCGGCCACCCCCGGGAGCCCGGCGGCGGGGGCGCTGGTGCTGTCGAAGTTGATCAGTGCGCTCGTCGCGACGAGGTTGGGCGTCATCCCGACGAACCAGAGCGCGCCGTTGAGGCTGTCGTTGCTGCCCACGACGCCCGGGGCGGTCCCGGTCTTGCCGGCCACGATGCTCGAGTTGTCGCGGTACCACGCCCGGAACGGGTCTGCCGACGTGCCGGGGGCCTTGGTGTCGCCGGTGAGGATCTGCACCGCCTGGCGCGCCACCCAGGGGCTGACGACCTGCACGCCGGGGTGCCGTGCCACCGGGATGGTCCGGCCGTCGGGGTCGGTGATCGACAGGATCGGCGCGGGGGCGTTGTACCTGCCGTCGTCGGCGATCGCCGCGTAGGCGCCGGCGAGCTCCAGAGGGCTGGTGGGGATGTCGCCGAGGACCAGTTGCTGCGCGCGCTGCTGGTCCACCAGCGTCTGCGCCCAACTCTTGTGCGGCGTGTCGCTGGGCTGGTTGAAGCCGTTCATGCCGAGCTTGGTCGCCATGCTCACGATCGGCTGCAGATCACAGCTGAACAGCTGGTCCGCGAGGCCCACGAAGAAGGTGTTCGACGACTTCGCTGTCGCGCTGGCCAGCGTCTCGTTGGCGTTGTAGGTCTCGTTGGCGTCGCCGTTGGTGGTCGAGGTCGGCGTCAGGCAGTTGCTGGCCTTGTACGGCTGCTTCTTCGGCGGTGTCTGCAGCGGCCAGTTCGACGGCACGCCCGTCGACAGCGCGGCCAGCAGCGGGAACAGCTTGTAGGTGGAGGCGCCCAGCGCCGAGTACAGCGTGAACACCGGCAGCGTGGTGTGGGTGTTGTCCTGCGCCGAGGTGTTGGTGCCGAAGGCCTTGCTCGTCGCCATCGCGAGGACGTCGCCGGTCTTCGGGTCGATCACGGGCAGCACCGCGGTCATCGGCGACGTGGCGGGGATCGCCGCCGAGATGCCGGCCTGGGCGGTGTTCTGCGTGTTCACGTCCAGCGTGGTGACGATGTGCAGGCCGCCGGTCTGCAGCTGGGTGGGCGAGATGCCGCCCGGCCCCTCCAGCCAGGTCTGCGCGTACTCGCAGAAGAACGCCGCGTTCGCGATCGTGGACGTCGCGTTCGCGCAGCCCTCCTTGACCACCGGCGGCTTCTGCGTCGCCAGCTGGATCGGGGCCTTCTCGTACCTGTCGGCGTCGGCCTGGGACAGGTCGCCGACCGTCACCAGGTTCTGCAGCACCTCGTTGCGCCGCTGCCGTGCGGCATCGGGGTTGACGAACGGGTCGAAGGCCGTCGGCGCCCGCAGCAGCCCGACCAGCAGCGCCGCCTCCGGCAGGGTCAGGTCCTTGGTGTGCTTGCCGAAGTACGTCTGGGAGGCCGTCTCGATGCCGTAGGAGTTCTCACCGAAGAACGCGATGTTCAGGTAGTTGTCCAGGATCTCGGCCTTGGACTCGTGCTTGACCTGCTCGATGTAGATCGCGCACTTCGCGTCCTCGATCTTGCGGTCGAGGTTCTGCGCGATCGCCGCCCGCTGCGCCGCGGCCTGCTTCGCCGGGTCCTGGATCTCGCTGGCCTGGTAGTACCGGATCTGCTTGACGTACTGCATCGTCAGCGTCGAGCCGCCCTGCGTGTCCCCCGAACTGGTGCTGACGGCCGACCGCAGCAGGCCGCGCATGTCCACGCCGTGGTGCTGGTAGAAGCGCCGGTCCTCGGTCGCGATCAGTGCCTGCTGCAGGTACCTGGGGACGTCCGAGAGCGGGATCGGTACCCGGTCCTGGCTGAACAAGGTGGCGATGACCGTCTTGCCGTCCCGCGCGTACAGGGTGGTCTTCTGCGGCGGTGCGGTCTCGGTGAGGTTGCAGCTGGTGTCCAGGAACTTGCTCGCCTCGTGCCCGGCGAACAGCCCGATCCCGCCGACGTACGGAAGCGCGAGGCCCGCGGCGAGCACGGCCACGGCGACGAGGGAGGCGAGCAGCCGGGCGATCGTGACCCACCGGTGCGGGCCTTGCGATGCTGCTGCCACGAGGTTCGAGGCTAGTGGGCGGGCGAGCGGGGGTCTGCCCCGTCTCAGGACGGGGCCAGTGTCAGGACGGGGTCAGCAACTCGCCGATGCGACGCAACCCGTCGAGGTCGTGGACGTCCGCCGGGAGCGCGGGAACGCCCACCAGCGGCACGTCCGGGTGCGCGGTCCGGAAGCGCTCCGCCATGCGGGCGTCATGCTCGGCGGCCGTCGCGACCTCGCAGTGCACCCGCAGCGCCATCGCCGCCAGCCGGGCCGCCGGCTCATCGCCGTGCAGTTGGGCGAGCGCGACCTCGGCCCGCGCGGCGGGCAGCGCCGGCGCGCCGGGGACCGCCGCCGTCCGTCGCGTCCGGTTGATGACGACGCCGGCGAGGGGCATCCGCTCGGCCGAGAGGCGCTCGACGAAGTACGACGCCTCGCGCAGCGCGTCCGGTTCGGGCGAGGCCACCACCACGAAGGACGTGCCGGGGGTCTTGAGCAGCTCGTAGGTCTGCTCGGCGCGCTGGCGGAACCCGCCGAACATCGACTCCAGCGCCGAGACGAACGCCGACAGGTCGCTGATCAGGTCGCTGCCCAGGACCCGGCTGAAGACCTTGGCGAACATGCCGATCCCGACCGTCACGACCCGCAGACCGGTGCGCCCGCCGGCGCGCGCGGGGGCGGTGATGATGCGGATCATGCGCCCGTCCAGGAAGCGCCCGAGCCGCTGCGGCGCGTCCAGGAAGTCCAGCGCGGACCGGGACGGCGGCGTGTCGACGACGATCAGGTCCCACTCGTTCATGGCCGCCAGCTGCCCCAGCTTCTCCATCGCCATGTACTCCTGGGTGCCGGCGAACGAGGACGACAGCGACTGGTAGAAGGGGTTGGCGAGGATCTGCTCGGCGCGCTCGGGCGTCGCGTGCTCCACCACGACGTCGTCGAACGTGCGCTTCATGTCCAGCATCATCGCGAACAGCCGCCCGGCGGCCGCACCCTCGAGGCCGGCCACCTCGCGCGGGGTGTTGTCGAGCTCGACGAGCCCCATCGACTGCGCCAGCCGGCGGGCCGGGTCGATGGTCAGCACGACGGTCCGCCGCCCCGACTCCGCGCCGAGCAGCGCGATCGCGGCCGCCGTCGTCGTCTTGCCGACCCCGCCGCTGCCGCACGTCACGACGACGCGGGTGGCGCGGTCGCGCACCAGCGCGGGCAGGTCGAGCGCCGGTGTCGCGGTCACGGCCCGAGCTCCGATGCGGGGACGAGGAAGCAGTCGGCGAGCCGGTTCAGTTCGCCGAGGTCGACGGGCGGGTTGAGGTCGGGCAGCTCCACGCGCGGCAGCGTGAGGGTGTCCAGGCGCGCGGCGTTCTCGCGCTGGATGCGCTGGCGCTGCGCGTACTCCTCGACCTCCGCGGCGAGCGCCGCGGCGTGCGCCGCGGAGGTGGGGATGCCCGCGCGCCGCAACCCGGCGGCGAGCAGCTTCGCGTCGATCGTGCCCGCGGCGTCGAGCAGGTCGTCGCTGATCAGGTCCGGCCGCGCCCGGTTGACGACGATGGCGCCGAGGTGGAACCCCAGCGACGCGAGGTCGGATGCGGCGTCGAGCGTCTCCTGCACCGGCATCTCCTCGAGCAGCGTGACGAGGTGGATGACGGTGCGCGGGGCGTGCAGCAGTTCGATCACGCCCACGCTCTGGCGGTTGATCGGGCCGAACCTCGTGAGCCCCGCGACCTCCTTCGTCGCGTCGAGGAACTTGGCGATCCGGCCGGTGGGCGGGGCGTCGAGGACGACGGCGTCGTAGCTGGGGTGGCCGTCCGGGTCGGTGCGGCTGGCGGCCTCCTTCACCTTCCCGGTGAGCAGGACGTCGCGCAGGCCCGGCGCCAGGGTGGTGACGAAGTCGACGGCCCCCATCCGCTTCAGCCCGCGGGCGGAGCGCTTAAGGCGGTAGAACATGTCGAGGTACTCGATCATCGCCTCCTCCGCGTCGATCGCCAGCCCCCACAGCGATCCCCTCCCGCCGTGCGTGGCCAGCCGCAACTCCTCGTACGGCAGGGCCGGGACGGCGAACAGTTGCGCGATGGCCTGGCGCCCCTCGACCTCGACGAGCAGCACCTTGCGCCCGGTCTGGGCGATCGCGAGCCCGAGCGCCGCGGCGACCGTCGTCTTGCCGGTGCCGCCCTTGCCGGTGACGACGTGCAGCCGGGCGGCGGCGGGGAAGCCGTCGCGCAGGATCGGCGCCGCGATCGCGTTCCGGGGCATTCGGTCAGCGTAGGAGACGGGCGATACCGTGGCCGCATGCCGTCGCACCTGGCCCGACTCGCCCAGCTCGGGATCACCCTGCCGGGCGTCGTGCCGCCGGTAGCGGCCTATGTCCCGGCGGTGCACACCGGCTCGTACGTCCACACCTCCGGCCAGTTGCCGATGGTCGGCGGGGCGTTGCCGGCGACCGGCAAGGTCGGGGCGGACGTCTCGGCCGAGCAGGCCTACGACTGCGCGCGTGCCTGTGCGCTGAACGCCCTCGCGGCGGTGGACGCGGCGGTGGGGCTGGACCGCGTCGTCCGGGTCGTCAAGGTGGTCGGGTTCGTTGCCTGCGCGCCGTCGTTCACCGGCATGTCGGGCGTGGTCAACGGGGCCAGCGACCTGCTGGGCGAGATCTTCGGCGACGCGGGGCGGCACGCCCGCTCGGCGATCGGGGTCGCGGCGCTGCCGCTGGACGCCCCCGTGGAGGTCGAGATGGTCGTCGAGGTCGCCTGAGTGGGGCCGCACCCGCACGTCCCGGTCCGCGACGCGGCGACCGTGGTGCTGCTGCGCGACGGCGACGCCGGCATCGAGGCCTGGCTGCTGACCCGGGTGCGCGAGATGGCCTTCGCGGCCGGCATGTCCGTCTTCCCGGGCGGGCGGGTCGACCCCGACGACGCGGGGCTGCCGTTCCCGGGCGGGGCGGGTGCGGAGGTCGCGCGGCGCTTCGGCTGCGCGCTGCCCGCGGCGCGGGCCTATCTCGGCGCCGCCGTGCGCGAGACCTTCGAGGAGACCGGCGTGCTGATGACGACGCCGGCGGCGGACCTGTCGGGCGCGCGCCCGGACGTCGAGGCCGGCCGGGTGTCCTTCGGTGACCTGCTGCGGGCCAACGGGCTGCGCGTCGACGCGGACGCGCTGCGCCCCTGGTCGCGCTGGATCACGCCGCCGGGCGAGTCGCGCCGCTACGACACGGTGTTCTTCGTCGCCGCACTGCCGGCGGACGCGCGGGCGCAGGACGTCACGACCGAGTCCGCGACGGCGGGCTGGGTGCCGGTCGCCGAGGCGGTCGAGCAGGCGCAGCGCGGCGAGCGCGGCCTGTTGCCGCCGACCATCGTCACGCTCGCCTCGATCATGGCGTTCGCGACGGTCGCGGACGTCCTGGCCGCCTCGCCGCAGCGCAGCCTCGAGGCGATCTCGCCGGCGATCTCGGTGCGGGGCGACCGCATCGTCGCGACCCTGCCCGACGGCACGGACGTGACGCTGCCCGCGGGGCTGTTCCGGTGACCGCCCTCGCGTACGAGCGGCTGCGCCCGGTCACGGCACTGGCCGGTGTCGTGCTCGCGGAGAACCCCGATCCCATGACGCTCGACGGGACGAACACGTGGGTGCTGCGCGCGCCGGACGCGCCGGGAGCCGTCGTCGTCGACCCCGGTCCGGACGACGAGGCGCACCTGTCGGCCGTGGTGGCCGCCGCGCAGCGGGTCACGGCGATCCTGCTGACCCACGGCCACGCCGACCACAGCGCCGGGGCGCGGCGCCTGCACGACCTGACCGCCGAGCCGGTGCGCCGGGTCCAGGGCCCGCACCGGCGCG
>SCQZ01000508.1 GCA_004299665.1 Jatrophihabitans sp. | reverse complement strand
GCCAGTAGTTCGACGGTCACTTCGCCGGTGTCCGGCCCGCGCTGAACGACATGGTGCGTCCGGTCGGGGTCGTACTCGAACCAGTCGAACAACGTGTTCACTGCCTTGCGGGCCTGCCTGCCGCGCACGTCTTGCCGTTTGTCCTTGGTGAGCTCGAGTTCGTCGATGACCACGAGCGGAATGACCACCCGCACTCCATCGAAGGTCCGGGCCTGAACGGGAGTGCGCCAGTCGATCTCGGCGATGTCACGCGTCTTCTTGGCGGCTTCGTCGCACCAGCTCACGAACACGTTTGTGTCTGGCACAACGACATGGGTGGGGTCCAGGTCGTTTGTCGTGGTCCAGCGGTTGCGCAGGGTCACGGCATCGTTGCGTGCCTGCTCCAGGTCGGCCACCCGCGCTTGCGCTTCCTCCTGCACCGCGAAAAGCAGCGCCGGTGACGGTTCTGGGTTGGCCAGCGTCGCCCAGTACCGCCGCGTCAGGAGCAACCGGTCGATGTCGTCAGACTGCAGAACTGGCCGGACCAGTCGGTGCACGTCCCCAACCCACTTGAGGTAGGCGTTGACCTTGTCGTCGCCGTTGAGGATCTTGTAGTGCTCGTCCTGGGCGTAGTCGTAGTACCTAGACATCGCGTCCGCAAAGTGCACGGCTGTAACGCCGCTAGCTGGCCAGATCACATGTCGATCGTGCCGGATGCCACCGACAAGACGGCCACTCCGTCCATCCGTGGATGTCCAACCTGCCGTCCTTTCTGGCCCACCCAACGAAGATGCGGGGATATTGCTCGGTCGGAGGACAACACGTGACCGAACCTGCGGGATTCGAATGTCCGTGTTTGACTTATGTCCTAGAGGACACGTTCATCTGCAAACTGACACGAAGTCCCATCCCCTCGATCCGGCGATCGCATGCCCGACCCGGGGTGTCAGCGGGGCCGGTAGATATGAGCGCGATGGTCTACGCGAATGATCCAGATGACCGTGGTCTCGTCGTCGATGCGCAGCAGCACGCGGTAGTCGCCGTTACGGGCGCCGTGCAGACCCTCCAGATCACCGGCGAGTGGCTTGCTGAGCCGTCGCGGGTTCAGCGCGAGGCGCGCGTCGACGTAGGCCATCACCGCGACGGCGATCTTGCCGGGCAGCCGGGCCACGTCGCGCTGGGCGGGCGGTGTCCACTCGACGCGGTAGCTCACTGCTCGGGCAGCCCGAGCCGCCGGCGCAACTCCGGGCTGCCGACCGTGTCGCCGGCGGCGATCGCCGCGTCCGCCTCGGAGATCGCTTCGCGGATGCCCGGCCTGGACAACCAGAACACGGCCTCGTGCAGGGACTCGAGGTCATCGGCGGAGATGAGCACCGCGGCAGCACGGCCGTGCTTGGTGATCGTGATGATCTCGTGGGTCGTTTCGGCCTCGTCGACCAGTCTGGAGAGTTTGTCCTTTGCCTCGCTCAGCGACATCGTCTTCATGACCGTCAATGCTAGCCGAAATCCTAGCCTGCAAGTAGCCAGGTAAGTAGCTGATCACGTGGTTGACCTCGGCCGGCCTGTCCGCACCTCGACTTCCCGCTGGCTGTGCTGATCAGTATGTGGCGTGGGTGCTACGGTCGCGCACATGGTGACGGTGGGCTCCCGGGACCTGCGCAACCACACCGCTGACGTGTTGCCCCAGGTGTCCGGCGGCACGCGGGTGACGATCACGGTCAACGGCCGCCCGGTTGCCGAGATCGGCCCCGTTCCCGGGGCGCGGCCACAGTTCTTCGCGAGGGCGGACCTCATCGACCTGATCGCGAAGCGTCAGGCCGACCCGGGCCTGACCGATGCGCTCGAGCGCCTCTCCGGCGACACCACCGACGACGTCGCCGCGCCGTGAACGACCGGCCGGCGGTGCTCGTCACGAGCGTCTTCATCGCTCGTGAGACCGGCCGATCGCTGAACGGTGATCGGCTGCCGCACCTCACGACGGTCACCGTGGTGACGATCGCCGAGTTGTAGGCCGGGGTGCTGACCGCCGGCGACACCGCCACCCGCGCGCGCCGGCTCGCCACCCTGGAGGCGGCGTCGACCGTCGAGGCACTGCCCGTGACGATCGAGGCCGCCCGCCGGTGGGCCGAACTGCGCGTCCGGCTCGCCGAGCAGGGCCACCGCGCGAAGATCAACGATCTGTGGATCGCGGCCGTCGCCGCCGCTAACGCGATGGACGTCGTCAGCCGGGACGACGACTTCGAGGTCATCGAGCAGGCGGGCGGGCCGCTGGTCATCCGGGTCTGACCGGCTTCAGTTCCCCTCACGGGGCGAGCTCGTCAGGGGCCAGCGCAAGGTGATCACCGCTCCCCCGCCGGTGGCGTTCTCGACGGTCGCGGTCCCCCCGTGCCCGGTCATGACGGACCGGACGATCGCCAGGCCGAGACCGTTGCCCGGCACCGCCGGGTCCGGCACCCGGGAGAACCGCTCGAAGGCGTGCGGAACGAACTCGGGCGGGAACCCCGGCCCGTCGTCCGTGACGCGCAGCACCGCCTCCCCCGACACCGCCGCCAGGTCCACGCGGACCGAGCCGCCCTCGGCAACGGCATGCAGCGCGTTGACCAGCACGTTGTCGACCGCACGGCGGATCCGGTCGCGGTCGACGTCCGACCACAGTTGCGGCGGCGCGGCGACGGCCAGGCGCACGGAGCGGCTCTGCGCCATCACCGCGACGCTGCGCACGGCCTCGTCCACGATCGCGACCAGGTCGGCCGGCTCCAGCGGCACCGCGGGGCTCTCGTCCCCGCGCGCCAGGAACAGCAGGTCCTCCGCCAGCGCGATGAGACGGTCGGTCTCCTCGGCCGCGACGCCGACCGTCCCCAGCAGTTCCTCGCGGGTGCGCTTCGGGTTCTGCGCCAGCTCCAACTCGCCCTTGAGGATCGCCAGCGGCGTGCGCAACTCGTGCCCGGCGTCGCTGACGAAGGCACGCTCGCGATCGGCGGCGTCGCTGACCCGCCGTAGCAGGTCGTTGAAGGTGTGCCCGAGCAGCGCGATCTCGTCGCGGCTGCGCGGCACCGCAATACCGCTGGCGAGCCGGTCGACGCCGAGGCGCGCGACCTGGCGCCGCATCCTCTCGACCGGGCGCAGCGCCGCCCGCGTCAGCCACCAGCCACCGACGAGGGCGACCACGAGCATCCCCGCGCACAGGACGATGAGCTGGATGGCCGCGCGCCGCGCCGCGGTGTCGACGTCCGCCTCGCTGGTGGCGACGACGAGGAAGTCGCCGGACCGCGGCAAGGTCGTGGCACGTAGGCGCATGGCTGTGCGCACGACACGAGCACCCGCATGGACCTGGAGGTGGCCGTCGAAGCTGACCGTCCGGTCCCCGATCCGCGCCAGCTGGGCGGGGGTGAGGAACGGGGCGCGGTCCGTGCCCCGCGTCGTCGTGAGCACCGCTGCGCCCGGGTCGAGCACCTGGGCGTAGATGCCGTTGCTGCCCAGCAGCGGGTGGATGCGCCCGCCGCGGTCGGCCGCCTCGGTGAGCAGCACCGCGAGCCGGTCGGACAGGCGCGAGTGCACGCTCGACAGCAGCGCCTTCTGCAGCTGGGACACGAACAGCACCGAACCGCTGACGGTCAGCACCAGCATGACCAGGGTGAATCCCACCGCCAACCGGGCGCGGATACTCACGCTCGCTCCACCAGCTGTCGCTCGGTCCTCACGCTCGCTCCACCAGCTGTCGCTCGGTCCTCACGCTCGCTCCACCAGATGTCGCTCGGTACTCATTGGTCCCCCGCGGGCTCCGGCTCGGCCAGCAGCCGGTACCCGGCCCCTCGGACCGTCTCGAGCTGCTCGACACCGAAGGGCCGGTCGATCTTGCGGCGCAGCGCGCTGACGTACTGATCGACGACGTTGCTGCCCGCCTCGTACGCGAAGTCCCACAGGTGCTCGATGACATAACTGCGCGTCAGGACCTCGCCGACGCGGCTGAGGAACAGCCGCAGCAGTTCGAACTCCCGGGCGGACAGTTCCAGCGGCACCTCGCCGCGCCACGCGATCCGCGCGGCCGGATCGAGGCGCAACGACCCGGCGGAAAGGACCGCCGGGCGCGGTGGGCCCCCGCGCCGCAGCAGCGCCCGGATGCGCGCCTGCAACTCGACGAACCGGAACGGCTTGGTCAGGTAGTCGTCCGCGCCGGCGTCCAACCCGTGCACGCGGTCCTCCAGCACGGCACGGGCGGTGAGCATCAGCACCGGCGCCCAGTTGCCGGCCGCCCGCAGCTCCCGGCAGACGCCGAAGCCGTCCAGCCCGGGCAGCACCACGTCGAGCACGATCACGTCGTACGCGGTCTCGGCCGCGCGCCACAGGCCGTCCGGGCCGGTGGTGGCGATATCGACGCCGTACCCCTCCTCGGCCAGCCCGCGGCGCAGCAGATCGGCCATCCGCGGGTCGTCCTCGACCACCAGCACGCGCACCCGGCGCACCCTATCCCCGCAGCCCCGGCGGAGACGCCGCTCACAGATCGCACTCTCATGATCGCGACACGCTTCTTACATGCACCGCGGCCAGGCTGGTTCGCGAGGCGCCGGCGACCGCGCGCCCGCAAGCAGGGAGGAACCGAGCATGACGACCCTGGTCCCGCCGGCCGGGCAGCAGAACACGGCGCGTCGGGTCGTGATCCCGACGGGGCTGCCCCGACCCGAACGAGGTCCGGTCCACACCCCCGAGCAGGTGCGCGCGCACGCCTACCTCGCCGCGTGCTTCGGCCGCACCGGGGTCGCCCCGTTCCTGGCCGCGTCCGACGTCAGCGTCGTGGAGGTGCTCGACGGCTGGGGCGCGGCGGCGCACCTGCAGCGGGGGCGGTGGGCCGTCGTCGCGGGGGACGTGATCGCCCCCTCCGGTCTCGCCGAGACGGCCCTCGACCAGTACCTGCACCAGTTGCGCCGCCTGCGGCTGCGGCCGGCATTCGTGGCCCTGGCCGATCCCGAGCCGCTGCGGGCGCGCGGGTTCGCCGTCTCGCAGATAGCCGACGAGGCGCTGATCGACCTGTCCGACTTCTCCCTGGACGGCCGCCCCCGCGCGGGCATCCGGCACGCGGTCGCCTCGGCGCGCCGGCTGGGCCTGCGGGTCCGGCCCTACCACGCCGACGACGCACCCCAGCTGGCACGCATCTCGCACGACTGGCTGCGGACCAAGCGCGGCGGCGAGATGGGCTTCACCCTCTCGCGCCACGAGGACGTCGCCGACCAGCTCGCCGACGGAGCGACCGATCTGTGGTCCGTCGCCGGGCCCGACGGCACCGTCTGGGCGTGGTGCACGTGGCGTCACTACCGCAACGGGGACGCCCGGGTGATCGACGTCATGCGGCGACGGCCGGACGCGCCGAACCCGGCGATGGACTTCCTGCTCGCGAGCGCGCTCGAGCACTACCGCGACAGCGGCGTCGTCCTGGCCAGTCTGGCGTCCGTCCCCCGTGCCCACGGGGAGCTGGGCGAGCGCGTCTACCCGACCCGCAGCCTGCGGGCCTACAAGCAGAAGTTCGCACCACGATGGGAGCCCCGGTGGCTGGCAATACCGCACCGCTGGCAGGAGCCGTTCGCGCAGGTGGCGATCGCGCGGGCCTACTGCCCGGCGGGGCTGCGCCGCGCCCTGCGCCGCAACGGCTGAGGCGGCTCGCGGGGCAGGCGCGACCGTACCTGCGGATCGCCGCGCGGGCGGTCCGCCGCCGGCCACCGGTCGTCACCGTCGTCCTCGTGGTGACGATCATCGCCACGTTCGTCCGTCTGGAGCAGGGCCTGCAACTGCCGGCGGACCGCTTCATCGCCGGCGCGTTCTCCGGGCACGCGATCACCAGCGGCAACTTCGGCGTGCTGCTGACCTCCACGCTGCTGACGCGCGACGTGTTCATGGTGGCCAGCATCTGCGTCAGCCTGCTGGTGGCCATGGGCGGCTACGAGGTGATCGCGGGCCACACCCGGGCGCTGCTGCTCGCCGTGTTCGCTGCCGCCGCCGGGCCGTTGAGCGTCGTGACCGGACTGGGGCTGCTGTCCGGGCTCGGCAGCCACTGGGCGCTGACGCGCATGGACACGCTCGACATCGGGGCCTCGGCGATCGTCGCGGCCTCCTCGGGCGCCATCGCCGGCATCGCGCGCTACCGCAAGCTGACGGCCGGGCTCGTGCTGTTCCTGCTGGGCGGGCTGCTCGTGCACCACCAGCTCGCGGACTGGGAACACGTGCTGATCTTCCCCTGGGGCTACCTGGCCGGGCGGCTGTTCTCCAGGGCACCGTTGCCCCGCGAGGCCGGACGGCGCGGCCGGCCCCGACGCGTCGCGTGGTACGGCATCGCCGCCGTCCTGCTCAGCGGCTGCTCGGTCGTGGCGTCCGCGTCGGCGCTGCCCGCCGGCCAGGTGTACCGGTCCGCCTCCGGCGCGATCCTGAGCCGACCGCGGATCCTCGACACGACCTACCCCTCCCCCGCGATGCACGGCAGCCGCCAGGTGATCGTGCTGCTGCCCCCCGGGTACGGCGAGGGCCCCCGGCAGCGCTACCCGGTCGTCGTGTTCCTGCACGGCGACCCCAGCACCCCGCAGGCGCTCATGCAGCTGGGGCACCTGGAGGCGGACGAGGCCGCGCCCGGGACAGCCCCGTTCATCGGGATCGTTCCGGACGGCAACGGGCCGGTGGTGCAGAGCAGCTGGTGGGTGGACATCCCGCGCCAGCATCTCGGCACCTCCGTCGCGGTCGACCTGCGGCACTGGGTCCGCGGCCACTACCGCACCGACGGCAGCTACAGCTACGCGGGCTTCTCCTCCGGTGCGCTCGGCGCGGCCTACCTCCCGCTGCTGGACCCGCTACCGGTCCACGCCGTGTGCGGCCTGTCCGGCTTCTACCAGGGCACCCGGATCCCGCCGCTGCGTCGCGACGCGGCCGCACAGCGCGCCGCCGGCCCGATCCTGAACGCTGCCCGCGAGCCGGGGCTGACGTTCCTGTCCTACGGACGCCGCGACGGCACCTCACGCGCGCAGACGAGGGCCTACGCGGCCGCGCTGCGCGCGGCGGGAAAGCAGGTGCGCATCACCACCGAGCCCGGCGGCCACGACTGGTCGGTGTGGCGGGCCGCGTTCCGGCAGTGCCTGGGCGCGATCGTGCCCGCGGGCGGCCGCGGGCCCGTCGGCGGACCGTGACAGGCTGGCGCCGTGCGGATCGCGACGTGGAACATCAACTCGATCGGGGCGCGGCTGGGGCGGCTGCTCGAATGGCTCGAGGTCGCACAGCCCGACGCGCTGTGCCTGCAGGAGATCAAGTGCGCCGAGGCCGACTTCCCGTACGACGAGGTGGGCGCGGCGGGCTACGAGGCCGCGGTGCACGGCACCGGGCGGTGGAACGGCGTGGCGATCCTCACCAACGCCGGCCTGCAGGACGTGCGCCGGGGCCTGGTGGACGAACCGGGCTACCAGCCGCCAGACGCGATGGTGTCCGCGGTGGAACCGCGGGCGATCGGGGCGACCTGCGGCGGCGTGCGGCTGTGGTCGGTGTACGTGCCGAACGGGCGCACGGTCGACTCGCCGCACTACGGGTACAAGCTGGCGTGGCTGGAGGCGCTGCGCGCAACCGTCCGCGAGGAACTGCGCCCGGACCGGCCGTTCGCGGTGCTCGGCGATTTCAACATCGCCCCGACGGACGCCGACGTGTGGGACATCGCCGAGTTCGCCGAGAGCACCCACGTCACCCCGCCGGAGCGTGACGCGCTCGCCCGGCTGCGCGCGGCCGGACTGGCGGACGTGTATCCGCGAGCGCTGAAGTACGACGTGCCCTACACCTACTGGGACTACCGGCAGCTGTCCTTCCCGAAGAACCGCGGCATGCGCATCGACCTGGTCTACGCCGACCGGGCCTTCGCCGCCGGGGTCCGCGACGCGTTCGTCGACCGCGAGGCCCGCAAGGGGAAGAACCCGTCGGACCACGCCCCTGTCGTGGTCGACGTCGACCTCGGCTGATCGCTACCCGGCCACCGCCAGTTCGAGCGCGGCCAGTTCCTCGTCGAGATCGGTGAGCAGCCGCTGCAGGCGCGGGACCGACCGCCGGCAGCCGACGATCCCGAAGCCGATCGCGTCGTAGTAGGTGGTGCAGGTGATGTTCAGCGCCTGCCCGTCGAGCGGGATCGACAGCGGGAACAGACCGTCCAGTCGGGCGCCGTTCCAGTACATCGGCCGGTGCGGCCCGGGGACGTTCGAGATGACGATGTTGAACGGCGGCCGCAGCACGTCGTGCACGAGCGGGAGGTAGCTCAGGGCAAGCGGGCTGATACCGAGCGCGCTGGCCGCGAGGGCCTGCACCTGGGTCAGGCCCTGCATCGCCTGCTTCCCGTCCGTCATCGAGGCCGAGATCGCGGCCAAGCGCGCCCCCGGGTCCGCCAACTGCGTCCCGAGACTGCACATGATCGTTCCCACCAGGTTGCCCCCGCCGTCGGCCGAGGCGCTTCCGGTCCCGTGCAGCGACACCGGGACCATCGCGATCAGCGGCGCATCCGGTAGCGCGTCCATGGCGAGCAGGTACCGGCGCAGCGCCCCGGCCGACATCGCCAGCACGACGTCGTTCAGCGTGGTGCCGGCCGCCCGGGACACCCGCCGCAGCCTGGCGGTCGGCCAGGACTGCGCCGCGAAGCGCCGCGCCCCGGTGATGGGCACGTTGAACATGGTGCGCGGAGCGACGAACGACAGCGCGGCCGCCTGCTCGTGGCGGGCGCGGTTCACCATCCGTGCGACGGCCGGCAGCGCCGCGGGCGTGGCCGCCACGAGCGCGAGCACCTCGCGCATCGCCTCCCCGACGTTCGCGGCGCCCTGCCCGCCCGCCCGCCGCCGCAGCGGCATCGCCCACGGCGGCGGCATGTCACGGCGCCCGGGGTCGTCGCTGAGCATGCGTGCCAGCAGCCGCAACGAGGACACCCCGTCGACCAGCGCATGGTGGATCTTCGTGTAGGTGGCGAACCGGCCGTCCTCGAGCCCCTCGATCAGGTGCATCTCCCACAGCGGGCGATGCCGGTCCAGCAACGTCGAGTGCAGGCGCGACACGAGCGCGAGCAGGTCGCGCACCCGCCCGGGCGCGGGCAGTGCGCTGCGGCGCACGTGGTGTTCGAGGTCGAAGTCCTCGTCGATCTCCCAGCCCCACTGGCCGAGCGTGGTGACCGATCGGCGGGGGCGCTTGCGCAGCAGTGGCGCCACGCCGTCGCGCCGCGAGGCAGCATCGCTCATGGCCGCGTCGAACAGCGCGCGGACGTCCAGGGCCGTCATACCCTCCGGCGGCCGGAACAACTGCATGCCACCCACGTGCATCGGGTGTTCCCGGGCCTCGGCCAACAGGAACATCGAACTGGTCGCAGGCATGGGCAGCAGCATCGGGCGAGCCTTTCCGCTGGTCCTCCTATGACCTTTTCATCCTAATCTCGCTACGCTCGGGGCATGGATTTCGACGACCTCAAGAACAAGGCGGAGAACCTCGCGCAGGAGCACTCCGACCAGGTCGACTCGGCCATCGACAAGGCCGCGAACCTCGTCGGCGACAAGCTCGGCCACGCGGACCAGGTCGACGCGGCCGCGCAGAAGCTCAAGGACGAGATCTCCGGCGGGGGCGACGCGCCCCAGCAGTAGTCGCCACCGCCGCCGTCGCCGCGGCGGCGTCCCGCCCAGCCGTCGTCATTGCCGCGGGACGTGCACCGGTCCGTGCACGTCGATGCAGTCGCCCTCCTGCGGGCCCGTGTCGGTCCCGGGCAGGTGCTCGGTCTGCAGTGTGACGTGCTCGATCCCGTGACGGTCGAGCAACAGCTGCCGCAACCGCCCGCTGACCTCGTGACAGTCGGCCGGCGGCCGGACCAGCACGTGCGCCGACGCCGCCGGCGACCCGCCGCCGAGCTGCCACACGTGCAGGTCGTGGATCTGCGCGACGCCGGCAACGCCGGCGAGTTCGGCCCCCAGCTCGTCGGGGTCGACCCCCGGTGGCGCCGCCTCGAGGAACACCCGTCCGGCGGCTCGCACCAGCCCGCCCCCGGTCCAGGCCATCAGTGCCGCGATCGCCAGTGATGCGACGGCGTCGGCGCGCGTCCACCCGGTCAACACCACGACGAGGCCGACGACGAAGGTGGCGGCGAACGCCCACAGGTCGCTGACCAGGTGGGCGAGCACGCCGCGCACGTTGAGCCCGCCGCGGTTCGCGCGGGCGGCGAGCGCCGTGGCCAGCAGATTGGCCAGGACACCGACGACCGCGACGACCGACACGACCGCCCCGTGGACGCCGGAGGGTGAGATCAGCCGGCGCACGGCCTCGACGGTGAACCACACCGCCAGCAGCAACAACGTGATGCCGTTGGCCTGCCCCGACAGCGCGTCGACACGCGCGAAGCCGTACGTGTAGGCCCCGGCCGGCGGCCGCTGCGCGATTCGGGACGCGATGATCGCCACCGCGATCGCCGCCGCATCGGTGATCATGTGGCCGGCGTCGGTGATCAGCGCGAGCGAGTGCGCGAGCTGCCCGGCGAGGACCTCCCCCACCATGAACACGACGATGACCGCCAGCGCCGCGGCCAGCCAGCGCCGGTCCGCCGCCGCGCCCGCCCCGTGCTCGTGCCCGTGCGCCATCGGTCTCACCAGCCCGTGTAGATGGGGCGCCCCTCGGCATACCCCGCGGCGCTCTGGACCCCGATCACGGCCCGCTCGGCGAACTGCGCCAGCGTCGCCGCCCCGGCGTACGTGCAGGCCGAGCGCAACCCCGCCGTGATCGCGTCGAGCAGGTCCTCCACCCCCGGGCGCTGCGGGTCGAGGTACTGCCGCCCCGACGAGATGCCCTCCTCGAACAGGGCCTTGCGGGCCCGTTCGAACGCGTCCTCGCCGCTGGTGCGGTTCGCCACCGCGCGAGCCGAGGCCATGCCGAAGCTGTCCTTGTAGGGCCGCCCGTCGGCGTCGGAGTGCAGGTCGCCGGGCGACTCGTAGGTCCCGGCGAACCAGGATCCGATCATCGCCGCGGACGCGCCGGCCGCCAGCGCGAGGGCGACGTCCCGCGGGTGCCGCACCCCGCCGTCCGCCCACACGTGGCAGCCCAGTTCCCGGGCCGCGGCCGCGCACTCGAGCACCGCGGAGAACTGCGGGCGCCCCACACCGGTCATCATCCGCGTCGTGCACATGGCGCCCGGCCCCACGCCCACCTTGACGATGTCGGCGCCGGCGGCGATCAGGTCCCGCGTCGCCTCGGCGGAGACGACGTTGCCCGCGGCGACCGGCACGGCCGGGTCGAGGGCCCGCACCGCCGCGAGCGCGTCCAGCATCCGCTGCTGGTGCCCGTGGGCGGTGTCCAGCACGAGCACGTCAGCCCCGGCTGCCAGCAGCGCCTGCGCCCGCTGCGCGACGTCCCCGTTGACCCCGAGCGCGGCGCCGACGCGCAGTCGGCCGTC
>SCQZ01000507.1 GCA_004299665.1 Jatrophihabitans sp. | reverse complement strand
GCGCCGCGGTCCGGCTGGCCGTGCACGCCGGCGCGCGGCGCCACCGACGTTGCCGGCGCCGCCGCCGATGTAGATCGTCTCGTCGGGCCGCAGGCGCGCCCGGCGGAACAGCCCGAGGTATGCGGTGGCCGCCATGTGGGCGAGCGCCACCGCCTGGACCGGGTCGGCGCGATCGGGCAGGTGGTAGAGCCGCTCGGCGGGAACGACGGCGTACTGCGCGAACGAACCCTGCCGCCCGCCGTGCCCGAGGCTGTTCTCCCACACCCGCTCACCCACGGCGAACCCCACCGCGCCGTCGCCGACGTCGGCGACCGTGCCGACCAGGTCCCGGCCGATCACGAACGGGAACGGCGTCGCCGTGGCGAAACGGCCCGACCGGACGAACGTGTCGACCGGATTGACCGTGACCGCCGCGACCGCGACCAGCACATCGGTCGGGCCGATCCGCGGGACCGGCAGCCGGCCGTAGCGGATGTTCTCGACCGGCCCCAGCCGCTCGACGTAGGCCGCGTCCATCGTCGGTGGCAGGTCAGCCACCGGACGCCTCGATGGTGCCCACGCTGATCACCCGTTCCCATCGATGGGCTGCCCTGTTCGGCTGACGGACAGCCACGTCGCCACTATTTCACCGCGGACGTCACCGCGGACGTCACCGCGGGCGCCACCGCAGCCCGGGGCGACCACGGCGAGCCACTCGGACGGGTCGCGGCTCACCGGCACGGCCCCGTGCGCCACCCCGGCCTCATCTGACAGATTCAAGGCATGACATCCAGCCCTGTCGCCGGTGCCGGGCCGGCGTTCCGGCGCGTCGCGATCGTCAACCGCGGCGAGGCCGCGATGCGCTTCATCCACGCCGTGCGCGACCTGAACGCCGAGCACCCCGAGGCCGAGCCGCTGCGCACGATCGCGCTGTACACCGGCGCCGAGCCCGCGGCGATGTTCGTGCGCGAGGCCGACACCGCCTACCCGCTCGGTGCTGCGGCGCAGCGGCCCTACGTCGACCACGACCGGCTCGAGGCCGCGTTGCTGGCTACCCGCGCCGACGCCGTGTGGGTCGGCTGGGGCTTCGTCGCGGAGGACCCGGCGTTCGCGGACCTGTGCGCGCGGCTCGGCATCACGTTCATCGGCCCGTCCGCGGAGGCGATGCGCCGCCTCGGCGACAAGGTCGGCGCGAAGCTGCTCGCCGAGCAGGTCGGAGTCCCGGTCGCGCCGTGGAGCGGCGGGCCGGTCGACACCCCCGAGGACGCCGTGGCGTCGGCGGCCGCGATCGGCTACCCGCTGATGCTCAAGGCGACGGCCGGCGGCGGGGGTCGGGGCATCCGGCTGATCGGCGACGAGGCCGAGCTGCGGGACGCCTACCGGCGCACCCGGGACGAGGCCGGGCGCGCATTCGGCAACGACGTCGTGTTCCTGGAGCGCCTCGTCACCGGCGCCCGGCACGTCGAGGTGCAGGTCATCGCCGACAGCCACGGCACGGCCTGGGCCCTGGGCGTGCGCGACTGCTCGGTGCAGCGGCGCAACCAGAAGGTCCTCGAGGAGTCGTCCTCGCCGCTGCTGACCGGCGCGCAGGCCGATCAGCTCAAGGGCGCGGCCGAGCGACTGGCCCTGGCCGTGGGCTACTGCGGGGCCGGCACGGTCGAGTTCCTGTACCACCCGGGCGAGGGGTCCTTCGCCTTCCTGGAGGTGAACACCCGGCTGCAGGTCGAACACCCGATCACCGAGATCACCACCGCCACAGACCTGGTCCGGTTGCAGTTGCACGTGGCCGGCGGTGGGCGCCTGCAGGGCTCCCGGCCGGTCGAGTCGGGGCACGCCGTCGAGGCCCGGTTGAACGCGGAGGACGCGGACCGCGACTTCGCGCCGTCACCCGGGCGCATCGAGTTGCTGGAACTGCCCGGCGGTCCCGGCATCCGCGTCGACACCGGGGTCGGCGAGGGCGACACGATCCCGGCCGACTTCGACTCGATGATCGCCAAGGTCATCGCCCACGGGGCGACGCGCGCCGAGGCGCTGGCCCGGCTGCGCCGCGCTCTTGCCGAGACGGCCGTCGTGATCGACGGGGGCGCGACCAACAAGAGCTTCCTGCTCGACCTGCTCGACCAGCCCGAGGTGATCGACGCGAGCGCCGACACCGGCTGGATCGACCGGATGCGCGCGCAGGGCCGGCTGGTCGTGGACCGGCACTCGGGCGTCGCCCTCGTCGCCGCCGGCATCGAGGCGTACGAGGACGACGAGCAGGTGGAACTCGCCCGGCTGCTCGAGACCGCGCGGGGCGGGCGGCCCCAGGTGCAGCACCGGGTGGCGCGCCCGGTCGAACTCAAGCTGCGCGGCCGCACCTACCGGGTCGCGGTGTCACGCATCGGCCCCGAGCGATTCCGGGTGAGCGTGACGGACAACGGCACCGGCCACCTGGTGTACGCGCGGCTGCAGCGCCTCGGGACGCACCGCGCCCGCCTCGAGGTCTCCGGCCGGTCGCACCGGCTGATCACCGCGACCCACGGCACCGTGCACTTCGTCGAGGTGGACGGCGTCGCGCACCGGGTCAGCCGCGACGAGGGCGGCGTGCTGCGCTGTCCCGCACCGGCGCTCGTGGTGGCGACGCCGGTGGCGGTCGGGGACGAGGTGGCCGCCGGTGCGCCGGTGGTGGTGCTCGAGTCGATGAAGATGGAGACCCGCATCCCTGCCCCGTTCGCCGCCACGGTGCGGGAGGTGCACGTCTCGGCGGGCAGCCAGGTCGAGACCGGCGCGCCGCTCGTCCGGCTCGAGCCGAAGGGCGAGGCGGTCGAGGCTGCCGTCGGCGGTGCGGTCGACCTCGACCTCCCGGCGCCGGGTGGCCCCGGCGAGGACGGGCTGGCCGACCTCACCGCCGTGCTGCTCGGCTACGACGTCGACCCGAGCGACGACGGCGACACCCTCGCCCGCTACCTCGCCGACCGCGACCTCGCGCTCGTCCACGGCGCGGAGGTGCTGCCGAGCGAGATCGCCCTGCTGGGCGTGTTCTGCGACTTCGCCGAACTGAGCCGCAACCGGCCGGCCGACGAGGAGGCGCGCACCGAGTTGCGCGTGCACTCGCCACGCGAGTACTTCCACAGCTACCTGCAGACCCTGGACGTCGAGCGCAGCGGGCTGCCCGAGATCTTCAGCGCCAAGCTGCGCAGCGTGCTCGCGCACTACGGCGTGCACGACCTCGAACGCACCCCCGAACTGGAGGGCGCGGTCTTCCGGATCTTCCTCGCCCAGCAGCGCTCGGCACCGGATCTGGCCATCGTCACGGCGATCCTGCAGCGCTGGCACACCGAACCGGCGCCCGACGACGACCGTGCCGGGGCGGTGCGGGATCTGCTGGACAGGCTCGTCCTGGCCACGCAACTGCGCTTCGCGGCCGTCGGCGACCTCGCGCGCAGCGTGCGCTTCCGCTGGTTCGACCAACCGGTCGTCGACGCCGAGCGCAGCGACACCCTGGCCGGGGTGCCGGGGGAGGTCGCCTACCTCGCCGCCCATCCGGACGCGCCCGACCGCGCCGAGCGCATCGACGCGCTCGCCGCGATCCCGGAGCGGATCGTCGGGTTCCTCGGCGCCCGGCTCCTGGACGGTGTGCCGGAGCGCGAGCCGCTGCTCGAGGTCCTGATCCGGCGCCACTACCGCGAGTTCGCGCTGCACGACCTGCGGGCACTGCAGCCGGCGGGCCGTCCGGTGACGGTCGCCGACTACGTCCTGGACGACCGGCCGACCCATCTCGTCTCCACCGTCGGCACGTTCGCCGAACTCGAGCCGGGCGGCAGCCTGGCGCGGGCGGTCGCCGCCGAGGTGGACGCACGCACCGCGACCCAGCAGGGTGTCGTCGATCTGTACCTCGCCTGGCCGGACGCCCCGGCCGACCCCGACCTGGCCGCCGCGGCGGTGATCGAGGCACTCGCGACCCTGCCGTTCGCCTGGGCGGTGCGCCGCGTCGCGGTCGCGGTGTGCACCCCGGGCCGGCCGGTCACCTACTTCACCGTGCGCCCGCACGACGGCCACCTCGTCGAGGACGTGTTGGTGCGCGGCGTGCACCCGATGGTCGGCCGGCGGCTGGACCTGTGGCGGCTGCGCGACTTCGCCATCACCCGCCTCGACGCCCCCCACGACGTGCTGCTGTACCACTGCGTGGCGCACGACAACGCCGCCGACCAGCGGCTCGTCGCGATGACGCAGGTCCGCGAACTCTCGGTCGTGCGCGACGACGACGACCGGGTGGTGTCGCTGCCGCAGGTCGAGCGGGCGATCGCGAACTGCGTCGAGGGGATCCGCCGGGCGCGGGCGCTGCGTGCCTCGCGGCAGGTGGCGCTCGACATGAACCACGTGTGGGTGCACATCTGGCCGCCCATCGAGGCCGAACTCGACCAACTCACCGCGCTGCGCCGCCGCATCGCACCGATCACCGCCGGAGCGGGCATCGACGAGGTGCTGGCGCAGGGGCGGGTGGCCGCACCCGGCGGCGAACTGGTGCCGGTCGCCGGGCGGTTCTACTACCAACCCGGCGCCGGAGTGCAGTTCTCCGTCGGGCGGCCCCCGACCGAACGGCTGCGGCCGATGGACGACTATGCGCGCACGGTGGTGCGCGCCCGGCGCCGCGGCACGGTCTACCCGTACGAACTGCACGCCATGGTCGCCGGCGAGGGCGGCTCGGTCGTCGAGCACGACCTGGACGACGGCGGGCGGCTGGTCCCGGTGCACCGTCCGCCGGGGCACAACCTCGCCGCGATCGTCGTCGGCGTCGTCACGACCCCGACCGCGACCCACCCCGACGGCATCACCCGGGTGCTGCTCAGCGGGGACCCGACCAAGGCGCTCGGCGCACTCTCCGAACCCGAGTGCGTCCGCGTGATCGCGGCGATCGACCTCGCCGAGTCGCTGCGGGTGCCGGTGGAGTGGTACGCCCTGTCGGCCGGCGCGCGCATCGCCATGAACTCGGGCACCGAGAACATGGACTGGGTCGCCCGCGCGCTCAAGCGCATCGTCGAGTTCACCCAGACGGGGGGCGAGATCAACATCGTGGTGGCCGGCATCAACGTCGGGGCGCAGCCGTACTGGAACGCCGAGGCGACGATGCTCATGCACACCAAGGGCGTGCTGGTCATGACGCCGGACAGCGCGATGGTGCTGACCGGCAAGCAGTCGCTCGACTTCTCCGGTGGCGTGTCGGCGGAGGACAACTTCGGCATCGGCGGCTACGACCGGGTGATGGGGCCGAACGGCCAGGCGCAGTACTGGGCTCCCGATCTCAAGGCCGCGCGCGACATCGTGCTCGCCCACTACGAGCACGCCTACGTCGCTCCGGGGGAGGTGCAACCGCGACGCGTCGCCACCACCGACCCGGCCGACCGGGACATCACCGCCGCACCGCACGCGCTGCCCGACAGCGGTTTCACCACGCTCGGCGACGTCTTCTCGGCGGCGGCCAACCCGGACCGCAAGAAGCCCTTCGACATCCGCACCGTGATGCGCGCCCTCGCCGACCAGGACCACCCGACGCTCGAGCGCTGGGCCGGGATGGCCGACGCCGACACCGCGGTCGTCGTCGACGCGCACGTGGGCGGCCGGCCCGTCTGCCTGGTGGGCATCGAGTCCCACAACGTGCCGCGCCGCGGCTACCCGCCCACCGACGGCCCGGACACCTACACCGCGGGCACGCTGTTCCCGCGATCGTCGAAGAAGGTGGCCCGCGCGATCAACGCCGCCAGCGGCAACCGGCCGGTCGTCGTGCTCGCGAACCTGTCAGGCTTCGACGGCTCGCCGGACTCGATGCGCAACCTGCAACTCGAGTACGGCGCGGAGATCGGCCGGGCCGTGGTCAACTTCGCCGGTCCGATCGTCTTCTGCGTCATCTCGCGCTACCACGGCGGCGCGTTCGTCGTGTTCTCCAAGGCGCTCAACCCGCGGATGACGGTGCTGGCCGTCGAGGGCTCCTTCGCCTCGGTGATCGGCGGCGCGCCGGCGGCGGCCGTGGTGTTTGCCGGGGAGGTCGACGCCCGCACCAACGCCGATCCGCGGGTGCGGGTGCTGCAGCAGGCCCTGGTCGCGGCGGGGGAGGCCGAGCGGGCGCCGATCGCCGTGCGGCTGCGCGACGTGCGCGACGCCGTGCGCGCCGAGAAGCTCGGCGAGGTGGCGGCGGAGTTCGATCGCATCCACAGCATCCATCGCGCCGTCGAGGTGGGCTCGGTCGATGCCGTCATCGGCGCGGCCGAACTGCGCCCGCGGATCATCGCCGCGCTGGAACAGGACGTCGCCGACGCGTGAGCCGGTCGGCCCGGTCGCGAGCTCGGTCAGCCCGCGACGTACGGCTCCGGCGGCAGGTCGGTGCGAACGGTGACGTTCATCCGGTTCCAGACGTTGATCGCCGCGACGGCCATCAGCAGCAGGACGGTCTCCTTCTCGTCGAAGACCGCGGTGAGATCGGCCCACACCTCGTCGCTCACGCCGTCCTTGCTGATCAGCGTCACCTGCTCGGTGAAGGCGAGGGCGGCCTGCTCCCGGGCGCCGAACAGATCGCCGGCCTCGCGCCAGGCGGCGACCAGATCCAGTTGGCGCTGGTCCACGCCCGCCTTGCGCGCCTCGGCGACGTGCATGTCCAGACACCAGGCGCAGTGATTGATCTGTGACGCCCGGATCTTGACCAGGGCGAGCAGCCGCTCGTCCAGGTTGCCGGAGTGGACGAACTTCTCCA
>SCQZ01000506.1 GCA_004299665.1 Jatrophihabitans sp. | reverse complement strand
GGCCGGCACCGCCGACGGCGAACCGGACGTCGTGCTCGCCTGCGCCGGCGACGTCCCCACCCTGGAGGTGCTGGCCGCGGCCGACATCCTGCGCCGCCGGCTGCCGGAGCTGAGGGTGCGGGTCGTCAACGTCGTGGACCTGATGCGCCTCGAGCCGGACACCGAGCACCCGCACGGGCTGCCCGACCGCGACTTCGACACGATCTTCACCGCCGACCGTCCGGTGATCTTCGCCTACCACGGCTACCCGTGGCTGATCCACCGGCTCACCTACCGGCGGCGCAACCACGACAACATCCACGTGCGCGGCTACAAGGAGGAGGGCACCACCACCACGCCGTTCGACATGGTGATGCTCAACGACCTGGACCGGTTCCACCTGGTCATGGACGTCATCGACCGGGTGCCGCAGCTCGGCAGCCGGGCTGCGCCGCTGCGGCAGGAGATGGCGGACGCGCGGCTGGCCGCCCGCGTTTACACCCGCGAGCACGGCGAGGACGACCCGGCGATCGCCGGGTGGACCTGGCCGCCCGCGGGCCCCGCTCCCGGCGCGAGCTGATCGCGGTGCGGGTGCTGGTCGTCAACGCCGGCTCGTCCAGCCTGAAGCTGCGACTGCTCGACGGCGCCGACACGGTGGCCGAGACCGCCGACCTGCCCGCCGATGCCGGCGGCTTCGACACCGGCGCCGTGCGCGCGACGGTGGGGGAGTGGCCGCCCCCCGACCGGGTCGGGCACCGCGTCGTGCACGGGGGCACCGAGTTCACCGGCGCGGTGCTCGTCGACCCCGAGGTGACGGCACGGGTGCGCGCCCTCGCCGATCTGGCCCCGCTGCACCAGCGCAAGTCCCTGGCCGGCCTGGCCGCGGTGACGCAGGCGCTGCCCGCCGTCCCCGCGGTCGCGTGCTTCGACACCGCCTTCCACCGCACGCTGCCGCCCGAGGTGAGCACCTACCCGGTGCCGGCCTCCTGGCGGCGCCGGTGGGGCGTGCGCCGGTACGGCTTCCACGGCCTGTCCCACGCCTACGCCTCGCGCCGGGCGCTGGAGCTGACCGGCCTGGCCCGGGACGGCAGCCGGGTGGTCACCTGCCACCTGGGGGCCGGCGCGTCGCTGTGCGCGGTGCGGGACGGGTGCAGCGTCGACACCACGATGGGCTTCACCCCGCTCGACGGCCTGGTGATGGCCACCCGATCGGGCAGCCTGGACCCGGGGCTGGTGCTCTGGCTGGAGGAGCACGAGGGGCTGCGCCCCGCGCAGGTTGCCCTCGCATTGGAGGAGCGCTCCGGCCTGTTCGCCCTGGCCGGGACCGGCGACATGCGGGAGGTGGAGCGCCGGGCCGCCGACGGCGACGAGGACGCGCGCCTGGCGCTGCAGGTGTACGCGCACCGGCTGGCGGCGGGGGTGGCCGCCATGGCGGCCGCGCTCGGGGGCATGGACGTGCTGGTCTTCACCGGCGGGGTCGGCGAGAACTCGGCCCGGGTGCGCGCCGAGGCCGGCGCGCGGCTGGGCTGGCTGGGCGTCGGCGTCGACCCGGAGCAGAACGCGGGCACCGCTCCGGACGCCGAGATCACCGGCCGGGGCGCGGCCGTGCGCACGCTGGTGATCGAGGCGCGCGAGGACCTGCAGATCGCCGCCGAGGTGCGGGCCGTGGCGATCGGCTGAGCGGCCTGACCTGACCGGCCCGGCCGGTCTCAGGCGTGCTTGCGCACCTGCGCGCCGAACACCGCCGCCTGGGTGCGGCGCTGCATGCCCAGCTTGCCGAGCAGGCTCGAGACGTAGTTCTTGACCGTCTTCTCCGCCAGGAACAGCCGCACGCCGATCTGCCGGTTGGTGAGCCCCTCGGCGATCAGGTCGAGCACCTCCCGCTCGCGGTCGGTGAGCGCGGCGAGCTTGGTGTCGGTCGGCGAGCGCTCGGTCACCTGCCGCACGACCGCGGTGACCAGCGCCGGGTCCATCAGGGAGTGTCCCATCGCCGCCCGCCGGATGCCGTCGATGAGCGCGGCGGAGCGGACTTCCTTGAGCAGGTAGCCCGACGCGCCGGCCAGCACGGCGGACAGCAGCGCGTCCTGGTCGTCGTAGGAGGTCAGGATCAGGCAGTGCGTCCCGGGCAGGGCGGAGCGGACGTCGCGGCAGATGTCGATGCCGCTGCCGTCGGGCAGCCGCAGGTCGAGGATGGCGACGTCCGGGCGGACCGCGAGGATGCGCGGCAGCGCCTGCGCGACGGTGCCGGCCTCGCCGACGACCTCGAAGTCGGGGACGGCGTTGAGCAGGTCGGCGAGCCCTTCGCGGACCACCGCGTGGTCGTCGACCAGGAAGATCTGCAGGCTCTGCTGGGGTTCGGTCATCGTCGGTGCGCCTTCCATGTCAGCATCGTCCCCCCGGCCGCGCAGCCGGGCCAGGGCGGTCCGCTCAGCGCTCATCGACCAGCACGTCCGCGAGCCGGCGCCGGCGCGCCGCCGGCGCGTCGGGCGCCCGTCCGATGCGCAGCAGCAGGTGCGGGAAGCCCGGCAGGTGCAGTTCGTCGCGCAGCAACGCGCGCGTGGCCGGCACCTCGGTCACCTGGGTCAGCGGGCTGGCCGCGTACCCGTACCGGGTGATCTCCAGCAGCACCCGCTCGAGGGCTTCGCCGGCCCGCAGCCAGTCCGCCGGCGAGTCGCCGCGCGTGCACAGCAGCGCCAGGGTCTCCCCCCTCGACGGGTGGGTGGCCGCGGGCAGCCCGCCCGTGCCGTGGGCGTCGAAGTCGCGGATCGGAACGTCGTCGCGCACCGCCCCGTCCGTACGGGGGACCGCGAGATCGGGCACCCCGTCGCGGCGGGACGGGTCGGAGGTGGTCCAGGCGCGAAGCTCGGCGCGATAGGCCGGGTCGAGGTTCTCGATGTCGTCGGCGTGCCTGCTCAGCGCCGCGACCGCCGCCCGTTGCTGGTCGTCGCGCACGACGAGCAGGGAGGCCCCCTCGGTGTCCGCCGCGTGCTGCAGCGCGGCCAGCACCGCCTCGGGCACCGGGTCGCCGCAGAACTGGCGCCGGTTGGTGTGGCGGGTCTCGATCACCGGGTCCAGCCCGGCCAGCGCGCCGTCCGGCGGCCGCCCGGACAGGGTCATCGACGCGAGCACCTCGTCCTGCGCCGGATCGGCGCTGCGGTCGACCACGACGCCGAAACCGCTGGCGGCCAGGGACGCCCGGGCGTTCAGCACCGCGCAGCCGCAGCTGATCAGCAACTGGCGCCCGGCCGGGTCGAGCACCCGCAGCCGGCGGGTTCCGTCGGCGAGGACCGCGAGCCGGTCGCGGGAAAGGTGCAGGCGCCAGGGCTGGGTGTTGTGGACCGACGGCGCCAGGATCGCGCGGTCGGCCGCGCGACGCAGGGCCACGGCGGCGGAGGTCGCGGCGACGATGGTCATCGGGCAGGTCCGTTCTGCGGGAGTTCGGGGCACTGGTCCCACGTTCGCGCGCCGCCGGCCGCCACCGTAGAGCCCAACGTCCCCTCTGGGGTCCGGACGTGCCGAAGCTCCCGGTCACACCGGGCCGAAGGTCGCAGCCGGATCGGGCCCGCCGCCACCGCCGCGAACGGCCGCCCCTGCCTAGCGTGGAGATCGCGGCCGGTACCCCGGCCGCCGGAGCCCGGAGGTCCGAGGGTGTTCCAGGTGCGCGTGCACGGCCGCGGCGGCCAGGGCGTGGTCACCGCCGCGGAGCTGCTGTCGGTGGCCGCCTTCCTCGACGGGCGCACCGCCCAGGCGTTCCCCAGCTTCGGCTCGGAGCGGATGGGGGCGCCGGTGATGGCGTTCTGCCGGATCGCCGACGAGCCGATCCGGGTGCGCGAGCCGGTGACGGAACCGGACGCGATCGTGGTGGCCGACGCCGGGCTGCTGCACCACGTCGTGCTGTTCGACGGCCTGGACCCGGACGGGTACGTGCTGATCAACTCCGCCCGGAGCTGGGACGATCTCGGGCTCGGGGAGCTGCGCGACCGGCCCCACCCGGAACGGCTGGCCACCGTCCCCGCCACCGACATCGCCCGGCAGTGCATCGGGCGGCCCCTGCCGAACACCTGCCTGCTCGGCGCGCTGGCCGCCCTCACCGGCGTGGTGTCGGCCCCGGCGCTGGAGCAGGCGCTGCGGCGGCGGTTCGCCGGGGAACTCGGCGAGCGCAACGTGCTCGCGGCCCGGACCGCCTACGAGCACGTCGGGAGCGTGGCACGTGCGTAGCCAGATCGAGGGGTCCCGCGCGATCGCCGCGACCGTCGCGCGCTGCCGCCCGCAGGTGGTGCCGGCGTACCCCATCACCCCGCAGACCCACATCGTCGAGGCACTCGGCGCGATGACCCGTGACGGCACGCTGCCGGGCTGCCAGTTCCTCACCGTCGAGTCGGAGTTCGCCGCCATGTCCGCGGCGATCGGCGCCTCGGCGGTCGGGGCGCGGGCCTACACGGCGACCGCCAGCCAGGGCCTGCTGTACATGGCCGAGGCGCTGTTCAACGCCTCCGGGCTGGGGCTGCCGATCGTGCTCACCGTCGCGAACCGCGCGATCGGGGCGCCGATCAACATCTGGAACGACCAGAGCGACGCGATGAGCCAGCGCGACTGCGGCTGGGTGCAGCTGTACGCCGCGGACAACCAGGCCGCCGTCGACCTGCACGTCACGGCCTTCGCGCTGGCCGAGCGGCTCTCGATTCCGGTCATGGTCTGCGTGGACGGATTCGTCCTCACCCACGCCGTCGAGCCGATCGACGTGCCCGGGCAGGACGAGGTGGACGCGTTCTTGCCACCGCTGCGCCCCCGCCAGGTGCTCGACCCGGACGACCCGGTGGCGATCGGGGCGATGGTCGGCCCCGAGGCGTTCACCGAGGTCCGTTACCTGTCGCACCACCAGCTGTGCCGGGCGCGGACCACCTTCGCCGACCTGGCGGCCCGCTGGGTCCGGCCGGTGCCCGCCGTGCAGGCCTACCGCACCGAGGGCGCCCGGACGGTCGTCCTCGCGCTGGGCTCGGTGAGCGGCACGGTCAAGGACGTTGCCGACGAACTGGACGGCGTCGGCGTGGTGACGCTGACGATGTTCCGGCCGTTCCCGTACCCGGAGGTGCGCCGGGCGCTGGAGGGGGCGAGCCGGGTCGTCGTCCTGGAGCGCGCGTTCGCCCCGGGCGCCGGCGGCATCGTGACCGCCGACGTGCGCGCCGCCCTGGCCGGCGAGCCGGCTCCGGAGATCTGCACCGTGGTCGCCGGCCTCGGAGGTCGCGCGATCACCCGGGAGGCGCTGCGGCGGCTGCTCACCGCGCCGATCGAGCCGCTGACCTTCCTCGACCTGCGCCGCGACATCGTCGACCAGGAGATCGTGCGCCTGGAGCGCGGCCGCGACGACGGCGGCGGGCCGCCGGCGCTGAACGTGCTGCGGCACTCGGGCGTGCCGGCGTCGCGGATCGGCTGACGGGAGACGACATGCCCGCACAGAGCGTGAAGTTCTACCAGGTCGGCAGCCGCGCCGTCGGCAACCGGCTGCTCGCCGAGGAGCAGCGGACCGAGCAGGCCAGCCCGGCGCGGCGCAACGCCCTGACCTCGGGCCACCGTGCCTGCCAGGGCTGCGGCGAGGCGCTCGGTGCCCGCTACGTCCTGGACGCGGCGGTGCGCGCCACCGGCGGCCGGCTCGTCGCGGTGAACGCCACCGGCTGCCTGGAGGTGTTCACCACCCCCTACCCGGAGAGTTCCTGGCAGCTGCCGTGGCTGCACTCGCTGTTCGGGAACGCGGCCGCGGTCGCCTCCGGCGCGGCCGCCGCGCTGCGGGCGCAGGGCCGCGAGGACATCCGGGTGATCGCCCAGGGCGGCGACGGCGGCACCGTCGACATCGGCCTGGCCTGCCTGTCCGGCATGTTCGAGCGCGACGACGACGTGCTGTACGTCTGCTACGACAACCAGGCCTACATGAACACCGGCGTGCAGCGCTCGGGCGCCACCCCGCCGTTCGCGCGCACAGCCACGACCGAACCGCTCGGCCCGGCACCCGGCGCCACGATCGGGCAGGGCAAGGACCTGCC
>SCQZ01000505.1 GCA_004299665.1 Jatrophihabitans sp. | reverse complement strand
AGCGGACGGCGACGGCGCGCCGCCCTGCCGAGACCGGCCGCAGCAGGTCGCGCCGCGAGACGCCCGCGGCGTCGGGCGCGAACCGGTCACGCACCGGGACGTCCGTGTCGACCGCCAGCACCCGCCGCGCCGCGGCGCACACCCGGCTGGTCGCGTCGCGGGCCGCCGCCGCGGGCCGCACCCCCGAGCGGCCCGCGGGCAGCCCCAGCACGGCGACACCGCCGGGCGCGGCGCCGGCGCGGCGCAGCACGGCGACGGCGTCCGCACACAGTCGGCGGCCGTGCCGGCAGGCGATGACCATCCGGCAGGGCGGCGAGCCCTCCGCCACACGGCGCAGCGCAGCCGGGTCACCGCACAGGTCCCCGCCGCGAAGGACCTGCGCTCCCGGGCACCCGTCCTGCAGCGCCGACTCGATCGACTCCGGCGCGGCGACGGCGCGCACGTCGTCGCACAGGACGACGACCAGGCGCGATCGGCGCTCAGGTCGTGCCGGGGCCGGGCGCGGTCGCGGCGACATGGTGCTCGATCGGCGGCAGCCAGGCACGGGTGCTCACCGCCAGGTCACGGTAGAACCGGTGCTCCGCGGCCCGCTCCACGGTGCGGCAGAACCACGGCAGCCACACGGACAGATGGTCGACGAACAGGGCACGGGCGACCGCGGCGGCCTCCGGGCGGACGAGCGCGAACGCGAGGGCCTCCAGTTCGATCGCCAGCATGTCGGGGAGTTCGACCGCGTCCGCGCGCACCTGCAGCCCCAGCTGCCCGTACAGCGCCCGCAACTGCGCCGTGCACGGTCCCATCAACCCGTTGCGCAGGTCGATGGGGACGTCGTTGCGCCAGTACGACTCGTACGGCGGGCAGGGGACCGGACCCGGCCCGACGAAGAGCCGCTCGTACTCCTGCATGAGGGCGTGCGTGTCGCCCATGTCGCAGGCGAGCACCTCCGGCGTCCCGCAGGCATCGCCGACGGCGCGGGCCAGGTCGCCGACGCGCAGCCAGGTGTCCACCTCCGGCGGCAGCGGCCGGCTCCACCAGTGGGCGAGCAGGTCGACGGCGGCGGCCGCGGTCGCCGCGTCGAGATCGGGCACGAACTCGGGACCGGCCGGGGTCCTGTCGACGGGGCGCCGGCCCGGCGCCGCGTCTGCCGGCGGGACCGGTGCGAGGTACAGCAGCCGGACGGGAGTGCCGGTCATGACCTCACCCCCGCACGGTCCGGGCCGTCGGCCGCCGTGCCCGCGCCGCGCAGGCGCAGGCGCCGGTAGCCGACGGTGACGATGGCCGCGAACAGGGCCACCAGCCCCGCGACGATCGCGAACTCGACCCAGGTCGGCGAGTAGCGTCCCGTCAGCTCGAACGAACTCGTCCCGCGGTCGTACGTGCCGAGCGCGTTCCCCGGTGGGTACTGGGTCAGCGGGTTGACGAAGCCGATCACCACCAGTTCGATGCGGAACGCGAAGACGCCGACCACGGCCAGCGCGGCCGCGACCCCGAGGGAGCCGGGCAGCCGGCGCAACCGCGGGACGAGCAGCAGCGCCAGCGGCACCACACCGCCGGCCACCCACTCCACCCAGAAGGTCCAGGACCAGGGGCCGCCGGGCAGGACGAGGTCCAGGGCCGACCTGTCCGCGGGAACGTTGCCCCACAGGACCGTGATGTAGTCGCAGCCGACGAAGAACAGGTCGACGATCAGCGAGACCGCGATCAGGCCGCGCAGCCAGCGCCGGGTGTCGTCGGCCAGTGTCAGGCCGCCCCAGCGATGTGCCGCGAGGGCGAGCAGGGTGACCAGGGCGGTGCCCGACAAGATCGCGGAGACGACGAACAGCGGGGCCATCAACGCGGTGTTCCACCAGGCCCGGGCGATCTGCAGCCCGAAGATCCAGGCCGTGATCGAGTGCAGCAGCACCGCCGTCGGCAGCCCCACGTACGCCAGGACCTGCATGCGGCGGTGCCACCGTGCCCCGGCCGTCGCGTGCCGCTGCAGGACCGCGAGGTCTACCACCGAGAACACGAAGTACACCGAGATGATCAGGATGTCCCAGATCAACGGCGAGGTCCAGTTCGGGTGGACGAACAGGTTGAGGATGCGGTCGGGCCGGCCGAGGTCCGGGATGATCATGAGTCCGGCGACGGCCACGCAGGCGGCCGCCGACAGCACGCCGAGCCGCGACAGCGGCCGCAGCGCCGCGATCCCGAAGACCTCGGCGCTCGATGCCATGATCAGCCCGCCCGCCGAGAGCCCGATGAAGAACGCGAACGTGAAGATGTACATCCCCCACGACACGACGTCGCGCATGCCGGTCGCGGCCAGGCCGGTGCGCAGTTCGTAGACCCACGCGGCCAGCCCGAGGGCGCCCAGCAGGGCCAGCGCCGCGTACCAGAGCCCGATGCGCGAGATCGAGGGGCGCGCGCCGCGGGCGGGAAGCGCCACGGTTGCGGTGTCGGTGGCCATGGCATGCTCCTCAGGACTCGCGCGGGACGCGCTTGCGCACCGGCACGTAGTAGACGTTCGGGCCGGTGCCGAGTTCGGGGTGCAGCTGCACGGCGCCGCCTTCGTTCACCAGTTGGCTCACCTCGCTGCCGGGATCGTCGATGTCCCCGAAGACCCGGGCGCCGACGGGGCAGGACTCGACGCAGAAGGGCTGCTGCCCGACGTCGATCCGCTCCACGCAGAAGGTGCACTTCTCGACCACCCCCTTGGGGCGCTCGGGGGTGAAGACCAGGCGGCCGTCGCTGCGATAGTCGGCGCCGTACCCGACGGTGCCGCCGGGTGCGTAGCTCGCGTCCCCCCAGTTGAAGATCCGCACGCCGTAGGGGCACGCCGCCATGCAGTAGCGGCACCCGATGCAGCGCTCGTAGTCGACCAGGATGGTGCCGTCGTCGCGGCGGAAGGTCGCCTGGACCGGGCAGACCTTGACGCACGGGGCGTCGGTGCAGTGCTGGCAGGCGACCGGCAGGTAGGCCATCTCGAGGTTCGGGTACTCGCCCCGCGGCACGTCGATGTTCTCGCTCGCCGGTGCGGCCGCGGCCGTCGACTCGTTCGGGGCGGTGGTGAGGATCCGGTTCCACCAGAAGCCGAGCGGCTCGTTGTTGACCTCCTTGCAGGCGACGGCGCAGGTCCAGCACCCGACGCACCGGTTCGTGTCGATCACCATCACGCGGTGCGGCGTGGCCGTCGGTTCCTTCTTCTTCGCCATGGCGATGGCTCCCTCTCTGCCGGCGCCGGCCTAGGCCCGCTCGACCTGCGCGAGGCAGTCGAAGTAGGCCGCGTTGGACGGGAAGTTGGGGATCACGGACTGGGCGGGGTTCGCGATCTGGTGCGTCAGGTTGTTCGGGTGCCCCGCGACGTAGTGCTTGACCTTGATGGTGTCCCAGCCACCCTGGTAGCAGTTGACGACACCGGGCTTGATCGCCTCGGTGAGGCGGGCGTAGACCTTCATCTCGCCGCGGTCGTTGAACACCCGCACCACGTCACCGTCGCGGATCCCGCGCGGCCCTGCGTCCTTCGGGTTGATCTCCAGGAAGCCGTTGCCGCCGTTGTTGATCTCCTTGAGCCACGGCAGGTTGACGTACTGCGAGTGCGTGCGGAACCGGGTGTGCGTGGAGAGGAACACCAGCGGGTACTTCTTGTAGAGCGGGTTGTGCGGTGAGGCCTCTATCGGCTCCTGGTGCTCACACACCTGCTGGCCGTACGGGACGAGCATCTCGACGTAGAACTCGATCTTGCCGCTCTTGGTCCGGAACTGCTTGTCGAAGAACGGGACGTACGGCATCGGGTCGGTGTTGAGGTGGACGGCCTCGCTGGTCAGCCGTTCCCACGTCAGCCCGTCCACGGTCGGGTCCACCTCGGCCCGGCCGAGGCGCAGCAGTTGCTTGAGGTACTCGTCCGGCGTCTTGTCGAAGTACTGGCCGACCCCCATCTTCTCCGCGACCATCCGGATCGCGTCCAGGTCCGACTTGGACTCGAAGAGCGGGTCGACGATCTTCGGCATGTACTGCAGGTAGAAGTTGTTCGAGGACAGCAGGTCGGTCTTCTCCAGGTACGTGCACGCGGGCAGCACGAGGTCGGCGATGTCGGCCGTCGCGGACAGCACGTAGTCCGAGACGACGCAGAAGTCCAACTGCTTCATCGCCTTGACCACCCGGTTGCGGTCGGCCATCTGCTGGGCGAAGTTGTCGACCATGAACCAGGCGGCGCGCACCGGGTACGGTTCGCCCTTCGTCACCGCGTCGCAGAACTG
This sequence comes from Jatrophihabitans sp., assembly GCA_004299665.1. GTDB lineage: Bacteria > Actinomycetota > Actinomycetes > Mycobacteriales > Jatrophihabitantaceae > FW021-bin43. Next base: position 3,745 of record SCQZ01000505.1, on the reverse strand, counting down.
CATCGGCTCGAGCACCGTGTAGGGCGTGCCGGTCGGGTTCCACCAGTTGAACAGGTCGAAGGCCGTGGTCGTCAGGCCGCCCGCGAAGGTCGTGACCCCGCCGCCGTGCACCCCGATGTTGCCCGTGATCGCCTGCAGCGTCAGCAGCGCCTGCATGTGCAGGTCGCCGTGGTACCAGTGCGACAGGCCGAACCCCACCCGGACGGCGAAGGGCTTGACCGTCCCCCACAGCTGCCCGAGCGAGACGACCTGGGCGGCCGGGACGTCGGTGAGCTTCTCCACGTAGGCGGGGGTGTACCTGCGCGCCATGTCGGCCAGTGCCTGCATCGCGGTTCCGGCGCTCACGCCGCCCGCCGGGTACGTGCCCAGGATCGCCGGCGTGCGCACCGACGGGTCGCCGGCCGCCTTGATCGTGCCGTCGGACTCGTCGTACACGACGTAGTCCGGCTTCGCGCCGGGGATCACCGCGTCGGCCCGCAGCCACTTCTTGGTGCGCGGGTCGACCAGGTACGGGCCGACCGTGTAGCTGCGGATGTAGTCGGCGTCGTAGAGCTTGTGGGTGATCACGTAGTTGATCAGGCCGTCGATCAGCGCGGTGTCCGAGCCCGGCCGGATCGGCAGCCACCGGTCACAGGCCGCCGACGTCGGCGTGAAGCGCGGATCGACCGAGATCAGCTGGGTCCCGTTCCGGTCGCGCGCGTCGCACATGATGCGCCAGTCCGGTATCGAGGTCTCGGCCACGTTGTTCGCCCAGAACACGATGGCCTTGGCGTTGAGGAAGTCGACCGACTCGTGGCCGTCGAAGAAGCCGCCGCCGTTGTCGGGGTTCTCGGGGTCGACCAGCACGTAGTTCCAGCCGGCCGGGGTCGCCGAGTCGCCCTGGTTGTCACCCTGACTGTCGCCGGCGGACGCCCCGATCACGCTCGCGAACCGGAATCCCGCGCCGACCACGCCCTCGATCAGGGACAGCGAGCCGGTGTACGGCGCGATCCACACCGACGTCTTGCCGTACTGCGCCTGGGTCGCGGTGAACTTCTCGGCGATCAGCGAGGTGGCCTCGTCCCACGAGATCCGCTGCCACTTGCCCGACCCGCGCGGCCCGACCCGCTTGTAGGGGTACTTGATGCGGTCCGGGCTGTAGGTGTTCGAGATCTGCGAGAGGCCCCGGGCGCAGATGCGCGGGTGGAAGGTCGGGGCGGGAGCGCCCGAGATCGTGGTGGTCGCGAACTGCGCCGGACCGATCATCGTCACCCGGCCGTCGACCACGTGCACCAGGTGCCCGCAGGCGCCGTCGCAGTTGTTCGAGTGGCCGGTGCGGTAGACCGCCGCCGTGGCGGCCGCCGCGGATCCGGCCGCGTCCTGCGGTCCCGGGGTGGTGAGGGGCCCGAGGAAGCGCAGCCGGTCGGCCGCGACCACCCCGCCGACGACCACCGCGCCGGCACCGAGGAACCCCCGCCTGGAAACGCTCATCGTCCTGCCCCCTGGTCAGATGAACAGCAGTTGCGCGCCGGCGGTCTTGTCGATGAAGTCCGAGGCGCTGATGATGTCCTCGACGTCCTCGCGCAGGTCGGCCTGGGTGAGACCGTTCATGTCCGCGGACATCCGGCACGCCCACAGGTGGCCGCCGGCGGCGACGATCTGGTCGAGGAACTCGGGGATCTCCGGCACGCCGAGTTCGGCGATCGAGCGCTTCATCATGCGGGTGGCGGCGGCGGTCATGCCCGGCAGCGGCGTCAGCGCCTGCGGGATGTGCCCGTCGTGGCCGGGCAGGTGCATCGCGGTGTTGCCGACGGGGCTGAACTGCAGGTGGTGCATCCGGGCCTTCGTGATCATGTCGAGACCCCAGAACGTGAAGAACAGGTGCGTCTGCACGCCCTCGCCGAGCGCGGCGTTGGCCAGCACCAGGCCGGGGTAGGCCATGTCGAGGCTCCCCTTGGAGCAGATGATCGCGAGGACGCGGTCGGTTTCCGCGTCGGCGAAGTCCGGCACCAGCGCCGGTGCCGTCTCGGTGTCGGTCATGGCAGCACTCCTTCGTGACGGTGTCAGACGCAGCCGACCGGCTTGGGCAGGCCGGCGACGTAGGCCATCTTCTTGCCGGGCTTCTTCGGGAACAGCACGAACTGCTCCTTGATCGAGATGCCGGAGCCGGCCTGGACGCGGCGGGGGGTCGGGGTCTGCCCACGCTCGCGGTAGTCCTCGCGCAGGTAGCGGATCGCGCGCCAGTGGTCGTCGGTCAGGTCGATGCCGATCTGCGCGGCGAGCGCCCTGGCCAGGTCCTCGTCCCATTCCTCGTACACTGTGAGGAACCCCTCGGCGTCAACGTGCACCTCGCGGTCGCCGATCGTGGTCACGGGCATGGCCGGTCCTCCTCGGATGCGAGCTGCTTGCCGGCCAGCGACATCAGCGCCGGCAGCGGCAAGGGGCGGCCGGGCAGCAGCACGTGCCAGTACGCGGTGCGGAACGCGAGCTTGCCCAGGTGGTTCAGACGGCTCTCCTCGAGGAGCCGGAACGGCCCGCCCCGCGGCAGGGGGTAGCGCCCCGGCAGCGGTTCGGTGTCGTAGTTGAAGTCGATGAGCATCGCCTTGCCGCGGCCGGTCTCGACGAAGCAGTTCGCGTGGCCGTCGAACAGGTGCGTCATCGGCAGGCCGGCCGCGTGCTGCAGGAAGTTCTCGGCGAACAGTTCCACGGCGAAGTGGGCCACCGAGCCGGCCTTGGACGCCGGGATGTCCGCCGCGTCACCCAGGCCGAAGACGTTGTCGTACTTGCGCGACAGCAGGGTGTGCCGGTCCACCGGCAGGTAGTTCAGTTCGTCGCCCATGCCGGAGTCGGCCAGGAACCGGGCACCCATGTTGAGCGGCACGGTCACGAGCAGGTCGAAGGGCACCGTCCGGTCGTCGACGGAGACCAGGGTGCGGTGCTCGCCGTCGACTCGGTCGACGACGAAGTCCGGCTCGAGGGCGATGTCGCGCTCGGCGAGCATCGCGCCGAGCCGCTCGGATGCGATCGGTTTGGTGAAGGCGCCCTCCAGCGGCGTGACGAAGGTGATCGACACGTCCTGGCGCATCCGGCGGCCGGCGAAGAAGGAGTCGGCGAGGAAGGCGAACTCCAGCGGCGCCACCGGGCACTTGATCGGGACGTCCGTGATGTGGACGACGAGCCGGCCGCCCCGCCACGCGGCGAGCTTGTGCCGCAGGGCCTGCGCGCCCGGGAGCGTGTAGAAGTCGAAGACGCTGCGCCGCCACTGCTCGCCGGTCATGCCCGGCGTCTGGTCCGGGCGCGGCTCGGTCCCGGTCGCGACGACGAGGTAGTCGTAGTCGAGGTGGTTGCCGTCGGCGAGGTCCACACGGCAGGCCGCGGGGTCCAGCCCCTCGACGTTCGCGAGGACGAGCCCCACGCCGTCGCGGACCAGCGAGCTGCGCGACCTGACGAGCTGGCCCGGCCGGTAGGTGTCGAACGGCAGCAGCAGCAGTCCGGGTTGGTACACGTGCTCGTCGTCGCGGTCGACGAGCACGATCTCCCACGATGCGTCCAGGCGGCGGCGCAGCCGGTTCGCCGCCGCCGTCCCGGCGGTCCCGCCACCGAGGATCACCACACGCCTGCGCTGTGTCATATCTGGCATGCTTGCGCCCGCGTGAGGACCGCGTGCAGGTACGAAGGTGCTGCCGCCGCGGGACGTTCGGCCTCGCCGAGCCGGCGCGATCGTGGTGAGCTGGAGCCGTGACGACGGCGTCCTCCGACAGCAGGC
>SCQZ01000504.1 GCA_004299665.1 Jatrophihabitans sp. | reverse complement strand
GGCGCCGCAGGCGTAGTCGCGGGATCAGCCCGTCGCGTCGGGCCCCGCCGACCCGTTGCTGTCCTCCGGCCCCGGCTCGGCCGTCTGTGCCAGGAGGGTGTGCAGTCGCACGTCCGCGACGACCCCCTGCCCGGACAGTTCCTGACGCAGGGTCCGCACCGTCTGGTCGTGCACGACGCGGGTCACCAGCCCGGGCGCGAGCGATCCGGCGATGCCGGCGACCCGTCCCCGCGTGGCCGCCACGTCGATCGGGTTGAGCACCTCGATCGTGATCACGCGCCGGGCCCGGGCGGCGGACGAGGTGCCCTGCTGCGCCCGTTCGAGGGCCGCGGCGACGGCCGGATCTGCCGGCTCGCCCTCGTCACCGCGGTCGGCCAGGCCGAGCAGCAGCCGCAGCGTCACGACGTTCGTGACGATCAACACGACGAGCATGACGATGAGCGACACCACGAGAGCGGTCGTCATGGTCAGGTTCCCGCGTCGAAGTGCCCCGCGCGCGCCGCGATCACCCCGGCCTGGAACCGGCTGGTCGCGCCGACCTGGAGCATGTAGTCGGCGATGTGGCGGCGGCAGGTCCGTACCGAGATAGACAGGCGCCGGGAGATCGCCTCGTCCTTCTCACCCTCCGCCATCAGGCGCAGGATCGCGGCCCGCGTCTGGTCGAGTTCGGCCAGGTCGACCGCGCTGCTGAGCACCTCCTCGAAGGGGATGGCTTCGGCCCACAACTGCTCGAACGTCGAGATCACCCACGCCACCACGTTGTGTTCGCGGACGACGGCCAGGCCGTCGCTGTAGACGACCGTCAGGCCGTCACCCTGCACGCTACCGGCCGGGATGGGCAGCAGCGCGATGTCGCGGTCGATGACCAGGCTGCGGCCGGGCAGGGAGGGCGCGAGCCGGATCCGCGCCCCGTTGTCGGCAAGCTCGGTGAGGTAGGCGCGGGTGTGCTTGTCGCGCATGGCGGCGTGCTGGTACAGGGCGCGGGTGCGGATCCCGCGGCGCAGCGAGTACAGGTTCGCGACCCGCGTGCGGCCGTCGATGCGGGTGCGGGGCAGCCGCCCGGGCGCGACGGAGAGCAACTCCTCGCGACAGTTCCCGGCGTGGTACATCAGGACCCGGCCGATCTTCGCCTGGTCGCGGACGACGTCGACGGCCAGGTCGGCGTCGCTGGAGGCGAGTGCCTCGTTCCAGTCCGGGACGAGGCGGCGGATCGTGTCGCGCTTGGTCTCGATCGCGAGCCGGCGCGCCCCGAGGTCGAGGTCCTCCGCGCCCAGGACCGAGGCCTCGGCCAGCATCGGGCTGACCGCGACCCAGGTGGTGTCGCTGTCCTGGTGCACCAGACCGAGCTCGGACAGGCCCGCGAGCGGCTCGCCCACGTCCGCCGGCGCCGCGCCCACCGCCGCGGCCAGGTCCGCGAGCTTGCTTCCCGGCGCGCGGAGGGCGGCGCGGTAGAGGGCGACCTGCAGGTCGCTCAGCTCGGCCACGTCGCCCATCGTCATCCGGTCACTTCCTGCCAGGCAGCAAGCTGCCACTTGGAAGGTTTGTAAATACCGTGTGTTCCGTCCCATGCTAAGTCCTGCGACCGCAAAGACGTGGTCTGGAGCAGATCTATCCGATCCCGGCCTGGATCGGAAAGGGGGCAGACACATGCGTAATTCTGTCGTCCGGCGATTTCTTGCCGTGCTGGCTGTGGTTGTGGGATGCGCGGTGACCTCCACCGCTGCCCCCGCGGTGGCCGCACCCGCGTCCCACACCGTCGTCCACACCATGAGTGACTGGTGGTGGAACTGACGGCCGGCACCGGCACGTTGTCGCGACCGTAGTCCTGGCGGCCGCGACAACCGTCCGATCCCGTCCTGTGCGCTGCCTCCCGTCGAGGCGCCGCGTGGGGCGGGATCGGTTCGTTAACGGCGTCCCTACGATGGCCGCATGGACGATTCGGCCGCCGTGGCGGGCAGCGACCTGGAGCACCTGCACAGCGGCAAGGTGCGCGACCTGTACCGCACGGCGGACGGGCGATTGCTGCTGGTGGCCAGCGACCGCATCTCGGCGTTCGACTACATCCTGGACTCGGTGATTCCCGACAAGGGACGGATCCTCACCGCGATGACCGCGTGGTGGTTCGAGCAGTTGGCCGACCTGGTACCCAACCACCTGCTGAGCCTGGACGACCCGGTGATCCCGGCCCGGTGGCGTGGCCGGGCGATGGTGTGCCGGTACCTGGAGATGATCCCGGTCGAGGCGGTGGCGCGCGGATACCTGACCGGTTCGGGGCTGGCCGACTACCGGGCGAGCGGCACGGTCTGCGGCAACGCGCTGCCGGACGGGTTGCGTGACGGCGACCGGCTGCCCGAACCGATCTTCACCCCGGCGACGAAGGCCACCTTCGGGGAGCACGACGAGAACGTCACCCTGGAGGCGATCGCCGCGACCATCGGCGCCGCGACGGCGACCCGGTTGCGGGACCTGACCTTGTCGGTCTACCGGACCGCGGCCCGCATCGCCGCCGGGCGCGGCATCCTGCTGGCCGACACCAAGTTGGAGTTCGGTCGCGTCCCCGGCAGTGACACGCTGGTGCTGGCCGACGAGGTGCTCACGCCGGACTCCTCCCGGTTCTGGCCGGCGGACGGCTGGCAACCGGGCCGGGCGCAGCCCAGCTTCGACAAGCAGTACGTGCGCGACTGGCTGCTGTCGCCGCAGTCCGGCTGGGACCGCGCGAGCGGGACGCAGCCGCCGGCCCTGCCCGAGCAGGTCGTGACCGCGACCCGGGCGCGGTACCTGGAGGCGTACGAGCGGTTGACGGGCCGGTCTTTCGCCGACTGGCCGGGCTGAGCGCCGCGGACGGCGACGCGCGGTAGCCGGGCGGCGGGATGCTTGCCGACCCGGTCATCCGGCGGTAGCGTCTCGCCAGCGCTGACGCCCTCCGCAGTAGGTGGATCATGGCCGACACATTCCTCCCGGACCCCGGGATCGCCCCCGGTATCGGGGCACGCGAGGCCGGTCATCCGACCGACGGCAGGTTGATCCCGGCGGTCGTTCCGCTCCAGGCCCTGCCGGTCGTCGCGCTGCTCGTCGCCGGGCTGATCGTGTCGATCGCCGGCAACTGGAAATGGGCGCTGGACTGGTACCACGTCGTCGGCGGCGGGCTGTGGACCAGCATCGACCTGTTCGTCGGCATGGTGCTCGGCCCCATCATGGGCAGGCTCTCCCCACCTGCCCGCGCGGAGTTCGCGGCGCGCTTCATGCCGGCGATGGTGGTGATCATGCCGACCGTCGTCACCATGACGCTGGCGGCGGGGTGGCAGGTCGCCCGCCAGACGGGCAACCTGGAGGCCCCGTACCCGCATCGCTGGTGGATCACGGCATCCATGATCGTCGTCGCGATCATGGCGGTCGTGGCGCTGGGCATCCTCGAGCCGGCCAACCTCGCCGTCCTGTTCGAGATGCGCAAGCCGGTGCCCGACACCGTGCTCATCGCGCAGTTGATGCGGCGCTTCGTGTACTTCGCCGGGGTCACGGGAGTGATGCAGATCGCGACGCTCGTGATTATGACGCGGGTTGCGACGTCGTGAGCAGCCCGGCGCAGGCACGCCCGTACCGGGTGTCG